>CABUOF010000050.1 GCA_902493125.1 uncultured Collinsella sp.
CCATCTCTTGGGTATCTGTTTCGCCGAGCTGCTCGAGGAAGGCCGCGGTGCGGTTCTCGAATTCCCGACGTTTGATTTCGAGATCCTGGAATCCTTTGTCGGTCACCGTGACGTGCACGCGACGACGGTCGGTCTTTGAGTGCTCGCGCTCGACCCAGCCCTTGGCTTCGAGAGCGCGTAGGATATTGGCGATGCGGGCACTCGAGACCCAGGCGCGATCAGCGAGTTCGCTCGGCGTGAGCGAACCGCCGGCGAGTATGAGGGCGCGCATGACGGCCATCTCGCCGCCGAGGGCTTTGTCCGCAAAGCGCGAAATGCGCTGATGCATGCTGCCGAACTCGGTAAGGAGCTGGCGCCCAAGTTCACGGAAATCGGTATCTTCCACCGAAAACCCCTAACACTAGAAACTATTTTCGGTGAAAGATGATACCCTTGCACGCGTACCCTATGCGGTAGATTTTAGGACATGTCTAGAAAACTACCTTTAGGCGACCTCCGTGCACCGTCGGCACCAGCAAAGTTAGGGGTAGATCGTTAGGCATGTTCCAAAGCCTACTCAGAGGCACTTTACCCTGCTAAAGCTGGCATAACAGCTAGAGCGAACGTCGTACAAAGGCAAGGAAAAATAACATACAAATCGGTGAACGGTAGTTGTTCGCGCTCGCATTTCCTGCGGGTTTGTAAAAAACGCCTTTATGATATAAAAAAAGAAACATATAACAGCCCAGATGGAGAGGGTGGCTATGTTATCCTTCTCAGACGGGTGAAATCTTGGGTTTTGGGTTGTAGTTCCAAGGTGGACAAACGTTTTTCCTGCACCAACGTGTGGTGAAGAACGGAAGAAGCCGGTAGTGCAAGCCGAAAATTCAAGAATTCAATAAGCAGCGGTGTGAGAGAGCGCCGCATTACACGTAACTAGGAGCGTGGTTACACAATGCAGGAGGCATGGGAAGGCTTCAAGGAAGGTATCTGGACGGGAGAGGTTGACGTCCGAGACTTCATCCAGAAGAACTACACCCCCTACGAGGGCGATGAGTCGTTCCTCGTAGGTCCGACCGAGCGTACCAAGGAGCTGTGGGGCGAGGTTCTCGACCTGCTGCTTAAGGAGCGCGAGCAGGGTGGTGTCCTCGATATGGACACCAAGACCGTCACGGGTATCGTGAGCCACCCCGCTGGCTACATCGATAATGCCCATCGCGACAAGGAGACTATTGTTGGCCTCCAGACCGACAAGCCGCTCAAGCGCGCTCTGCACGTCAACGGTGGTATCCGCATCGCTTGCCAGGCTGCCAGCCAGCACGGCTACAAGGTCGACGAGAACGTTGTCGAGCGCTACACCTTTGAGCGCAAGACCCACAACGCTGGCGTCTTCGATGTCTACACCCCCGAGATGCGTGCTTGCCGCTCGGCTCACATCATCACCGGTCTGCCCGATGGCTATGGCCGCGGCCGCATCATCGGCGACTACCGTCGTGTTGCCCTGTACGGCGTCGACTACCTGATCAAGGACAAGGAGGCCCAGAAGGCTTCCACCCCGACGGTCATGACCGCCGACAACATCCGTGATCGCGAGGAGCTGCAGGAGCAGATCCGCGCCCTCGGCGAGCTCAAAATGATGGCCGAGACCTATGGTTTCGATATTTCCAACCCTGCCACCAACACGCAGGAGGCCATCCAGTGGATGTACTTCGCCTATCTCGCTGCCGTCAAGGAGCAGAACGGCGCCGCTATGTCCATCGGCCGTACCTCTACGTTCATCGACATCTATGCTGAGCGCGACCTTGCCAACGGTACCTTCACCGAGGAGCAGATCCAGGAGTTCGTGGATCACTTCATCATGAAGCTCCGCATGGTCAAGTTTGCCCGTACCCCCGAGTACCAGGCCCTGTTCACCGGCGACCCGCAGTGGGTCACCGAGTCCATCGGCGGCATGGGTGTTGACGGCCGTACGCTCGTTACCAAGATGAGCTACCGCTACCTGCACACGCTCGAGAACATGGGCACCAGCCCCGAGCCCAACATGACCGTTCTGTGGTCGACCCGTCTGCCCGAGAACTTCAAGAAGTTCTGCGCCAAGACTTCCGTCGCCAGCTCCTCGATCCAGTACGAGAACGACGACCTCATGCGCGTCTATCACGGCGACGACTACGGCATTGCCTGCTGCGTGTCCTCCATGCGCATCGGCAAGGAGATGCAGTTCTTCGGCGCTCGCGCCAACCTGGCCAAGTGCCTGCTGTACGCACTCAACGGCGGTGTTGACGAGGTCTCCAAGAAGCAGGTCGGCCCCAAGTATCGCGCCGTCGAGGGCGATACGCTCGATTACGACGACGTTGTGGCCAAGTACAACGACATGATGAAGTGGCTCGCTGGCGTGTACGTCAACTCGCTGAACATCATTCACTACATGCACGACAAGTATTGCTACGAGCGCATCCAGATGGCCCTGCACGACAAGCACGTGCACCGCTGGTTCGCTACGGGCATCGCTGGCCTTTCCGTCGTGGCTGACTCCCTGTCCGCCATCAAGTACGCCAAGGTCCACCCCGTCCGTGATGAGAACGGCATCATCGTCGACTTCGAGACCGAGGGCGAGTTCCCCAAGTACGGTAACGACGACGACCGCGTCGACCAGATCGCTCACGACGTTGTGCACCAGTTCATGGAGTACATCCGCATGAACGACACCTATCGCAACTCCGTGCCCACGACCTCGGTTCTGACCATTACCTCCAACGTCGTATACGGTAAGAAGACCGGCTCCACGCCCGACGGCCGCAAGGCTGGCCAGCCGTTCGCCCCGGGTGCTAACCCCATGCACAAGCGCGATAGCCACGGCGCCATCGCTTCGCTGTCTTCGGTTTCCAAGCTCCCGTTCCGCGATGCTCAGGACGGCATCTCCAACACCTTCTCCATCATCCCGAGTGCGCTCGGCAAGGAGGATCAGGTGTTCTTTGGCGATATCGACCTTGATCAGCTGGGCGAGTAACTATTGTTAGTGCTATACTAACAATAACGATTACTGATTAGCGCGCCGGTTTCGGCCGGCGCCTATTAATCGAAGGAGACACATTATGAAGGTTTCTGAAGTTTCCGAGACCCAGGCCGATAACCTGGTCCACATGCTCGACGCTTACGCCGAGAAGGGTGGCCACCACCTGAACATCAACGTCTTCAACCGTGAGACGCTGCTCGACGCTCAGGCTCACCCCGAGAAGTATCCGCAGCTGACCATCCGCGTTTCCGGCTACGCCGTGAACTTCCACACGCTCACCAAGGAGCAGCAGGACGAGGTCATTTCGCGTACCTTCCACGATAAGTTCTAAAGGGTTCAACTCCTGTAGGATTACTGGGGCCGGTTTTGGGTTATTTTCCAAAACGTCCTCGGACATGCAAAGAGGCTCCGCTGCGCGCGTTGCGCGGCGGGGCCTCTTTGCGTCCTGCGGGATGTTTTGGAAAATAACCCAAAACCTGCCAAGCGGGGTTCTTCGGAGTCACCCTTTAGGCGGAACTCTCCTAATTATTTGGATGAGTCGTTTACTTACTTGTACTGTTACCGTCTTCCCGCTCTTGTTGGGGTATGCTTTGTTCGTATGTAAACGTATGACATGTTGATGGGGGAGGGTGCTATGGCTCGCGAGAGTGCTCGTTCTAAGGATACGGCTAAGCCTGGCATCAAGGAAGTTGCGGCGGTGGCGGGGGTTTCGCCTACTACGGTATCTCGCGTGCTTAATAATCGCGGCTATATTAGCCAAGAGACCCGCGATAAGGTCCATGCCGCGATGAAGCGCATCAACTATACGCCCAACGATATCGCCCGTGCCATGCTCAACGGTCGCCTGAATCTTATCGGTATGATCGTCCCCTATGTCAGCAGTCCGTTTCATGCCCAAGTGGTTCAAGTCATTGAGCATACCCTGGCCGAAAACGGTTTTAAGATGCTGCTGTGCAATAGCGCCAATCGACCCGAGCTTGAGCGCTCTTATATCGACATGCTTCGACGCAATATGGTTGATGGCGTCATCGTCAACTCGCTTAATATCGGTGCCGAGGCGTATGCCGAGATGGGCTTGAGTCTGGTTGGTATCGACTGCGACCTTGGCGAAGCCTCTGTTCAGATTGCGAGCGACAGCTATAGCATCGGCGAACTTGCCACGCGTCGCCTGATCGATGACGGATGTTCACGCATCCTGTGCCTGCGCAGCAATAGCCGCATGCGCATGCCTGCCAATAAGCGTACCGATGCCTACCTCGATGTTGTTGAGCAGGCCGGTTTGCCCGCGCTTGTCCGTGAGGTCGAGTTCGTTAAGCCCGACGACGAAAAGAGTGCGGTCGTTGCGAAGATCCTCGATGAGAACCCCGATATTGACGGCATCTTTGCGGGAGACGACACGATGGCGGCTATCTGTCTTAACGTGATGAAGCAGCGCGGCTTGAGCGCTCCGGGCGATATTAAGGTCGTGGGCGCGGATGGTGCCCGCCGCACTATGACGTTTATGCCTGACTTAACAACCGTTCGCCAAGATATCGATCGCATCGGAGAGCTCGCGGCGCAATCCATCATTGCTCTTATTAACGGCGAAAAGCCCGAATCGAATATCAAGCTCCCCGTTGAACTCATTGAGGGTAAAACCGCGTAGTTCATCCCGTGCCAAAAGAATTCCTCAAACACCTCTGATGACCGTTCGCCGGCATATGTCAACCGTTTGCCGACGACTGGAACTGCGAAAAGACGTATTGGTGTGAAAACGTTTGACATATGAAAACGATTGACATATCTTGCAGTTGTACCGAGTTAGTATCTCGTGAGAAAGGAAGTCTCGGATGCACAAGGTGTATTACCAGCCTGAGGGAATTTGGGTAGGCGACATCATGCCGTACGGCGAGGACGGCACGTTCTATCTCTATCATCAGCGTGACACGCGAAACCCCGGACCTTTCGGAGAGCCGTTTGGCTGGGCACTCGCGACAACCAAGGACTTCGTCAATTACAAAGACTTTGGCGAGAGCCTTGAGCGTGGCGGCGACGAGGAAGTCGACCAGTATGTTTATGCCGGCACGGTGTTTAAGGTGGGCGACAAGTACCATGCGCTCTACACTGGTTGCAATCGCGATAAGGTCAAGGCACGCTTGATGAAGCAGGTTCTTCTTCACGCAACGAGTGACGACGCCGTCAAGTGGGAGAAGAACATCGCCGAGACGCTGCTTCCGCCCCAGGAGGGTTACGATGACCGCAACTGGCGCGATCCCTTTGTGCTTTGGGATGAGGAGAACGAAGAGTACATGCTCATCCTCGGCACGCGCGTGGGCGAGGACAAGCGTCTGATGACCGGTCGTCTGGTCAAGTTCACCTCCAAGGACCTGGATACCTGGGAGTTCCAGGGCGACTGGTGGAATCCGGGCCTGTACACCATGTTCGAGATGCCTGATCTCTTTAAGATGGGCGACTGGTGGTATCTGGTGTTCTCCGAGTACAGTGATGGCAACAAGACCCGTTACCGCATGTCTCGCTCTATCAACGGTCCTTGGATCACTCCTGCGGACGATTCCTTCGATGGCCGCGCGTACTATGCCGCGCGTACCGCATTTGACGGCGAGCGCCGCGTTCTCTTTGGTTGGGTTCCTACGCGTGACGAGGGCGGTGACCCCAGCTCTTACCTGTGGGGTGGCACCTTTATGCCTCTCGAGATCGTTCAGCGTGTTGACGGAACGCTCGGCACCAAGCTTCCTGACAGCATGCTTGGCGCCTTTGGCGAGGCTAAGGCAGTCGAGGCCTTTGAGCTCTCCTGCGAGTCGGGCAAGGTCGAGCAGGTGCTCGCCGCGGATGCCGGTTCCACCTATATGCTCGATGCCGACATCGAGCTCGCCGGTGACGCTGCCGGCTTCTCGGTGAAGCTTGCCGAGGACGCCGAGTCCGGTCTTGCCTATGAGTTCCGCGCCAACCTGCGTGAGGGCAAGCTCGAGTTTACGGCGGCCCCCCAGTATCCGTGGTTCCAGGTCAACAACATGGGCCTCGAGCGTCCGTTGTTCTTTAAGGGCGAGGGCACTCATCATGTGCGCCTGGTCGTTGACGACGATATCGCGACCATCTTTGTCGATGATGTTGCGCTTAACGCTCGATTCTGCAATAAGCAGGGCCAGGGTGTGGCGCTGACGGTCACCGACGGTACGCTTAAGTGCGCAAATGCAACGATCGCGTCTCTGTAATGGCATCAAAACGTCTTATGATTTCGTAAAGGAATGGAGAGGAACATGGACTACAAAGTAGTGTCTCAGCAAGTCGTCGATAACGTCGGCGGTCTGGAGAACATCGAGGGCGCCACGCATTGCGTTACGCGTCTGCGTCTGGTGCTCAAGGATACGAGCAAGTACAACAAGGCCGAGCTCGAGAACATCGATGGCGTCAAGGGCGTGCTGTACAACAGCGGCCAGCTCATGATCATCTTCGGTACCGGTACCGTCAACAAGGTTTACGATGAGTTTATGGCTCTGACGGGCGTTAAGGAGATTAGCGCTTCCGAGGTCAAGGGCGCCGAGGCGGACAAGAAGGGCAAGTTCTTCTCGGTCCTCAAGGTATTCTCGGACATCTTTATCCCCATCATTCCCGCTTTCGTCGGCGCTGCTATCATCATCGGCCTTAAGTCGCTGATTGTTGCCAACGGCCTCTTTGGCATGGAGGGCAGCCTCGCCGATCACAGCGAGTTCCTCAAGAACCTCGCAAGCTTCTTTGCCATTATCGCCACCACCTTCGACTACCTACCTGTCCTGGTTATGTACAGCGCGGTCAAGCGTTTTGGCGGTAACCCGATCCTGGGCATCCTCGTCGGTATCGTCATGGTTCACCCGAGCCTTATGAACCGTAACACGTTCGTTATGGACCCGACGGGTGCTGAGTACTGGAACTTCGGTCCGCTCTCCATTCCCATGGTTGCTTTCCAGGGCGGCGTGTTCCCTGCAATCCTGACTGCCTGGTTTATGGCCAAGGTCGAGAAGATTGCCCAGAAGTACATCCCCGAGGTCGTTTCGTTCGTCTTTGTCCCGACCGTTACCCTGATTCTTGCTAACGTCGCCCTGTTCACCGTGTTCGGCCCGCTCGGCAACCTGATCGGCGACGTCCTCGCCGGCGTAATCGATATCCTGTACAACAGGATGGGCGTCTTTGGTGCCTTTGTCTTCGCCGCGTTCCTGCAGCCGCTTGTCGTTACCGGTACGCATCAGTTCATCCAGGGTATCGAGGCAAACCTCGTTGCCACGACTGGCTTCAACTACATCCAGGCCATCTGGTCGGTTTCCATCATCGCCCAGGGCGGCGGCGCCATCGGCATGTACCTCATTCACAAGAAGCATTCCAAAGAGCGCAACATCTGCATGTCGTCCTTTATCCCGACGCTGGTCGGTATCTCCGAGCCCGCAATCTTTGCTGCAAACATGCGCTACTCGATCATCCCGTTCATCTGCGCTTGCATCGGTGCAGGCTGCGGCGGTGCCTTCGTGAAGCTCTTTGAGGTGCGCGCCATCGGTCAGGGTCTGACCGGCGTGCTTGGCCTGCTCATCGTCACGCCCGAGACGCTCGTGTGGTATGTGGCTGGCAATCTCATCGCCTTCATCGTGCCGATCGTCTTGATCTTTGCCTACAACAAGGCAAAGGGCGTGCCGACCACCGATGAAGAGGGCGCTGGCGCTGGCTTCGACGTTAGCTTCTAGTTGAGCCGTTCAGCGTAATGTGCGGATAAGTCCATTTGGGGAAGGGCGTTCGGCTCGTGTGAGTCGAGCGTCCTTTCCCATAGACGAGAAAGTCAACGGCGATGTTTAATCAAAAAAATAAGGTGACACGCGCGGACTATGAGCAGTGGCGTGCCGGACAGGATGAGACGGCGGCTCGCATCGCATCCGACCCCGATAGACTTTTGTTCCATGTGGAGCCTGAGCTTGGCTGGCTCAACGATCCCAATGGTTTGGTTCAGATTGGTGATACGTATCACATCTATCATCAATACGATCCGTTCGATGCTGCGCATGGCGGTCCAGTGCTTTGGAACCATCTGACGACAAAGGATTTTGTGACGTACGAGAATCACGGCCCCGTGCTGTTCCCCGATTCCAATTTGGATTCGAGTGGAGCGTATTCTGGTTCTGCCTTTGTACGTGATGGCAAGATTCACTACTTCTATACCGGCAACGTTAAGCATTTTGACCGTGATGATTACGACTACGTGTTGACGGGCCGTGAGCAAAACCAAATTCATATGGTTGCCGAGAATCCCGACGAATTGGGCGAGAAGCGCATAGCTGTTGGGCCGGTCGATTACCCCGACGATATCGGTACGCACGTGCGCGACCCCAAGATCCTTGAACACGACGGTATCTACTACATGGTTCTCGGCGCTCGTACGAAAGACGATCGCGGGTGCGTGCTTGTCTATACCTCGCGTGATCTAGAGGACTGGGGCTATGCGACGCGCATTGAGCTGGGCGAGAAGTTTGGCTTTATGTGGGAGTGTCCTGATCTGTTTGAGCTCGATGGCGAGCTTATTCTCGTTTGCTGTCCGCAGGGCGTGCCCGCCGATGGCTGGCGTTACCACAATCCGCATCAGTGCGTGTGGTTCTCCATCGAGGCCGATTGGGGGGCGCCGAGCTTTAAGATCGTCGGCCAGGGCATGCCTCCGATGGTTGATGCCGGTTTTGATTTCTATGCCCCGCAGTCCTTTGAGGACGCTGCGGGTCGGCGTTTGATGATCGGATGGTCGGGTTGCCCCGATGCGACGACAGAAAGCCCGACGGTGGCGCGCGGGTGGCAGTGCGCGCTGACGGTGCCGAGAGAGCTGAGCATGCGCGGCGGCAAGCTCTGCCAGTGGCCGGCGCACGAGATTGAGAGGATGCGCGGCGATTGCGTTCGTGCTGTAGGCGGTGAGACCGTTGAGGAGCCGGGACGCCTGTTTGATGTCGTGGTTTCCTGTGAGGGAGCCAAGATGATCGAGCTCGAAATCCGCAAGGGTGTCTTTGTGCGTTATACGGACGGGATGCTTACCCTCGATATGGGCGACGAAGGCTATGGACGCGACCAGAGGTCGATCGAGCTCGGCGAACTTCGCGACCTGCGCGTGCTTTCGGACACTACGATGGTCGAGATTTTTGCCAACGGTGGCGAGGCGGCACTTACGAGCCGTACCTATTCGCCGGCGGTTCCGGCGATGGAGCTGCACGCCGAGGGTGCGGCGTCGATGGATTTCTACCGCCTCGCTCATTAACCGTGCATGGAGCACGATTGGACTTGTTGGGCGGAATGTGTCGCAGTTGCCGCGGCCAGCTACCGCTTATCGCGTATAGCGACCGTTTGCGGAATAAGTAACACTCCTTAATAAACCGTGTAGAATCTCAAATAAGCACGGAGTTTTCCAGGGAGACGCTGTCCTTTGTTGTGTGCAAGGGACGGCGTCTCTTTGGCGCTTGGAGGCCGTTCTACAGCAGGACGGTGGACGTGCGTCATATATTAAAAAACCAACGTCGAGATGGGTCGTGATAAGAATGGGCAAGTACGTAATCGTGGTTGAATCTGGTTCGGATGTGACGCCAGAGCTCTGCGAACGCTACGGCATCGTGCGCGTGCCCATGCATGTCACGATTGGCGACGAGACCGTCGAGGATGGCTCGATTGATCCGCTCGAGATTTACTCGCGCTGTAACGAGTTTGGCGTGATGCCCAAGACCAGTGGCTGTTCGCCAGCGGATTTTGCGCATGTGTACGACCGCATCCATGCCGAGCAACCCGACGCGACTATTTTGCATCTTGCATATTCCGAGGCCACGACCTGTTCGCATCAGTCCTCTAAGATTGCGGCCCAGGGGCGCGACTACGTGTTCTCCATGGACACACGCTTTGTCTCGGTGGGCCAGTCGCTCGTTGTCGTCGAGACCGCCAAATACATCGAGGCTCACCCCGATGTCACCGTCGACGAGATCTTTGCATTTACGAACTCCGTCATGGACCGCGTACTGTTGGGCTTTGTTCCTACCGACCTTGCCTTCCTTAAGGCAGGTGGCCGCTTGTCCAACGTCGCGTTCCTAGGCGCCCATCTGCTCAAGATTAAGCCCTGCATTGAGGTGACGGGCGGCAAGTTCGTGGCGACCAAGAAGTTCCGCGGTTCTATGCTTAAGTGCGCCCGTGCCTTTATTGATCACATGGTAGAGAAGGGCGAGATCGACTACTCGCATATTGGCCTGGCGTATTCGGTGGGTCTTTCCGAGGAGTTGCGCGACGACATGGAAGTCTATGCGCACGACCTGGGCTTTAAGGACATTACCTGGACTCAGGTCGGCGGCGTCATATCGAGCCATTGCGGCCCGACCGCCTTCGGCGCGGTGCTCACGCTCAAGGCGTAAGGCCTGGTGTCTATCGATATCTATTGCCTCGGCGGCGGGGGGGGTGTGATAACCTTCCCGCCGCTTTTGTGTGGGGCCAAATAGAACAACCCAATTGACCGCTAAACCGTTTCACCATCATGCGTATGGGCTAGAATGGCTCTGGCATTTATGTAACTAAAACCAATGAGAGGCAAGGTAGCGCGAATGGCAGAAATGACGCTTGAGGGTGTGGACGCTCGTCCCGAGGACTCTGCGTTTGCCCTTGGCCGCGTGCATTCGATCGAGACGATGGGAACGGTCGACGGACCCGGCATCCGCTTTGTGGTGTTTGTTCAGGGCTGTCCCATGCGCTGCGCGTATTGCCACAATCCCGATACCTGGTCGGTCAACGGCGGCACCATGGTGACCGTCGAACACCTGATGGATGAGTTCCAGAGTAACCACGAGTTCTATCGCAGCGGTGGCATTACGGTGTCCGGCGGCGAGCCGCTCCTGCAGCCCGAGTTTTTGGCCGATCTGTTTCGTGCTATGCATAACAACCCCGATGGCCGTGTACATACCTGCCTAGATAGCTGTGGCTATGCATTTGACCCCAACCACCCCGAGAAGTTCGATGCCGTGCTCAACGAGACCGACATGGTACTGCTCGATATTAAGCATGCCGATCCGGCCGAGCATAAAAAGCTGACCGGTTGCGATCCCGCACGCATTCTGGCGTTTGGCGATGAGCTGGCACGTCGCAAGATTAAGGTTGTTATTCGCCACGTGGTGGTGCCGGGTATCACCGATACGGTGGAGGAGTGCGAGAAGCTCGGTCGCCTCATCGCTCCATGGCACAACGTGGTGGGTTTAGAGATGCTGCCGTATCATACGATGGGTGTCGTCAAGTACGAGCAACTGGGCATTCCCTATAAGCTCGAGGGCGTGCCCCAGATGGATACCGCGCGCATGCCCGACATGACGGGCATGAAAAAGCGCCGCGCGGAGCTCAAAAACGCTATCGGATAGCATGCCATAGCCCTCATATCCCCTCGTTCCCAGCTGAGTTGCGGTGGAATAGTTCTTGTTTTTAGGCCCATGTCGCCCAAACAGGAACCATTTCACCGCAACTTCGTTTTGGGTAGAGATGCGCAACAGAATCGTGCCATTTGGATAAATACGCTTGTGGTTTCTTTAAAGACACCTTAAACGCCGCTGAATATCTTTGGAAAGAAATGCCTGCTCGGTATCATACTGCTCGTATATAAACGGTGGCAGTCAGGAGACCACGTGCGAAACATCGCATCGCGGGACGAGTATGTGCCGCAGCATGGCAGCAGATATAAGACGAAGGGCACGTCTTCGCGTGGCCTTGCCGGCGCTCGCATCCGCGTGAGGAAGATTGCCGCCATTGGGATGCTAACGTCGGCGGTTATTATCCTCGGAATTACCGTTAAAACCTACGCCTCGGAGCGAACGGGGCGCCCAGATGCGTCAACGGTACAGCTGCAAAACGAGAAGGTTTCAAAGTCCAAAGCGTCGGCAGATCAAGCTCTGTCGACGGCAGATCTCAAGACGAGACTTTCGAAGGCGGACTTCAACGATATCCCTTCGGGTGATACCGTTCGGACCTTCTCGTTGGTGGATAACAAGACTCCTGCCTTGGAGGATGAGAGCCTTGCCTCGCTCCAGGATGCCCTGTGTCGGGCGCAGGAGCTGGGCGATGTGGGTGTAGTGTTCTACGACCTATCGAGCGGTAGGGGCGTGACGTATAACGCCGATGTCGAGGTGTATGGAGCGAGCAGCTACAAAGCGCTGTATGCGCTCTATATTTGCGAGACGTTGGTCGAATCGGGGCAGGTGTCGCTCGATGGGCCTTTAGCCACGTATGGTGGTTACAGCATGGGCTGGCAGACGGTGCGCAACCTTATCGAGAATGTCGTCGTCAACTCAGACAACGATTCGTTTATCGCGTTACGCGCGGCGTTTGACCATGATGGCTATGAGGATTGGATTGCCAATCTGGGTGTTGATGACGAAACGGCACTGAATCCGATGAGTGATTTTCCGACCTACTGCCCGCGCACTTCTGCGAGGTTATGGCGTGAGATGAGCGAGTATCTGAGCATGGATACCGAGACTTCACAGTGGTTGTCGGGCCTTCTGACATCAACATCGCGCTCGTTTATTCGCGATGGCATTGCGGACGAGCAGGTTTTGGTGCGCAACAAGGCAGGCTGGATTAGCGAGGATGGTTACTATTCGACATGCGATGCAGGCCTCATCGACATCGATGGCCGTACCTATGTCATGAGCGTCATGACATCGATGCCATGGAGTGACCGTTCGAGCGAGGTTACGGCTGCGATTGCAAAGGCTCTGTTTGATACGCGAGCTGCACTGGCTTAGCGTGTTCGTTTGGCGAGGTCAAACAAAATGCTGGTACCATACCTTGGTTGAGAATTTCGTATAGGTTTGGGGAATGGTATGGCTACCATCGCGATTATCGGTGCGCTCGAAAAAGAGATCATGCAGATTAAGGAAGAGCTGAGCGACGTTTGCGAGGCACGGGAGGCAGGCTTGACCGTTGTGAGCGGTGAGCTCGACGGCCTGACGGTTGTCGCCACAACGGCGGGCATGGGCACGGTGAACGCCGCCGCTGCAACACAGCACCTCATTAGCAAGTATGCTCCGCAGGCTGTTGTGTTTTCGGGCATTGCGGGCGGTTTGAACCCCAAGCTCCATATCGACGACGTGGTCATTGGCAAACGCCTACGCTATCTGGATACCGATACCGCGCTTATCGCCGAGTCCGCACCGGGGCTCGAGGAGTTTGGCTCGACGCCCGCGCTGGTCGATATTGCCGCCGAAGTGCTTGCTGAGCGTGGGTTTGTTGACGCTTCGACAAATGCAGTCGCTTCGAATGAGGGCACCAAGCAGTTCCTGGTCGGCACGATTGCCACGGGTAACCGCTTTGTGACGGGCGCCACCATGCGCAACGACGCTATCGAGGCGACGCATGCCGATTGTGTCGGCATGGAGGGCGCGGCAATTGCCCATGTCGCAACCAAAAATGGTGTCGATTGCCTGGTGTTGCGCGCTATCAGCGATAATTGTGACGAGGCGTACGATGCAATTTGCGAGCGCGAGTTCGATCTGTTCGAGTACGCGCGTGTCGCAAGTGACATCACGCTCGATATCGTCCGCCGCATTGCCGCTGCGCAATAGCGCGTCTATTTGTAAGAACCTACGACCAAGGAGTGTCCATGGCCGATTCCATTAACTATCAGCTTGCCAAGTTCGTTGCCAGCTATGGCAAGGTTTCGCAGATTCCCGAGTCCACCTGCCCCGAGGTGAGCTTTGTCGGCCGCTCCAACGTGGGCAAGTCGTCGATTATGAACAAGCTATTTGGCCGCAAGAACCTGGTCAAGGTTTCGAGCACGCCGGGCAAGACGAGCAATATCAATTTCTTCGAGGCCGACGATGTGCACTTTGTGGACCTGCCGGGCTACGGTTTCGCGCGTCGCTCCAAGGCCGAGCGCGACCGCTGGGCCGAGCTTATCGGCGACTTTTTCGACTCCGAGCGCAGCTTTAACTTGGTCGTCTCACTGGTGGACATTCGTCACGACCCCAGCAAGCTCGACCACGACATGATCGACTACCTACAGGGCAACGAGTTCAACTTTATCGTCTGCCTCACCAAGGCCGACAAGCTCAGCCGTACCCAGCAGGCCCGCCAAGCAGCAGCTATCAAAAAGCAGCTCAACGTCCCGGCCGAAAACGTGATCATCACAAGCTCCCAGACCGGTGTAGGTATCGACGAACTAAAAAAGCGCATCGCCGAGGCCTGCCTCTAGTCAGGGTTAAACCGTCAAAAGCCCCCGTTCATATCACCCCAGTGATAGTTATTGGTAAACTATCACTGGGGTGATATTTTTTAGGAGGTCGATATGGAGCTTTGGCACGGGTCGGAGGTTGTTGTCGAGCATCCATCGTTGGATAAATGCAGGCAATTCAATGACTATGGGCGCGGGTTTTATTGCACACCGCATGAGGAAATGGCAATGGAGTGGGCATGTCGGACCGAGTCTGATGGCATTGCCAATCGATATGAGCTTGATTTAGATGGCCTTGCGATTTTGGATTTGGAATCAGGTGAGTTCTCGATTCTCAACTGGCTTGCAATTCTGGCGAATAACAGAGAGTTCAATGTTTCAACGCCAGTAGCACGCGAGGGGCTTCGTTATCTGCTGGATAACTGCCTGATTGATATTTCTCCCTATGACGTTATTCGAGGCTATCGTGCAGACGATTCCTATTTCTCGTTTGCAAGACAGTTTGTCAACGGCATGATCTCGCTCAGGCAATTGCAGCGCATTATGTTTTTGGGGGATTTGGGCATTCAATATGCGCTTATGAGTGAGCGTGCGTTCTCGGCGATTAAGTTCCGCGATTGGAAGCAGGCTTCGGGAGCTGAGTTTTATCCCAAACGATTTGAGCGAGAACAGAACGCTCGACGAAAGTACCTGGATACGGTAAACGGATTTGACTCTGATGGTGTCGACATTAGGGATTTGATGGCAGGGAGGGTTGATTTAAATGATCCAAGAGTTAACGGATCGTGGGCCGAGTAGGACATATCCCGTCTATTACCTTGAGGACGCAATGAACAACCTCGGGGATTGCTTCGACTATGCCGTTAACGATTACGGAGCAGAAGGATCGGAAGTTGCTGAACTCTTTTGCCTGAGCGGCGTAGCTCGCGAGTTCGAACGCGGCAACGCATGGGTAGTGTCGGGAAAGTCGGGCGTTGAACTATTTGCGCTCATCTCCGAAAGATCTGGTTACCAAACAGGGTCGATGCCAGATCGGACCTACCGATTTGAGAAGACACCAGAATATTGGACGGGCTGGATACTGGCATATTTGCAGTGGCGCCTAGGGGGATCGTTCGAAGATCTGCTTCATGTTGTTCCATTTGATGCGCTGCGAAACCTGTACTACCCCTGGCATGAGGCCTCGGAGGAGCGCGTGGCGCGCCTTGTCTGTGATATGGCGAAGAAGGCGCCGCGTCAGACTAAACTGGCGCTAGCAAGAAAGAGGATTAAAAAAACCCAACAAGACCTGGCATACGAATCGGGTGTATCGCTCCGTTCAATCCAAATGTACGAACAGCGCCAGCGAAACATCAACGAAGCCTCGGTAACGACAGTGAGGGATATTGCAAAAGTCCTACACTGCAACATCGAAGACCTCCTAGAACCAGTCTTCGAATACAAAGAAACAAGCGCAGCGTAAACCAAGCGCACAGGCGAAGCCTGTCACTAGTAAGTGCCCCTACCTAGCAAGAGCCCCTACCAATAAAAAGCAACTATCAGCCCGGCGCTTTTACAAAGCGTAGGTCCCTGTAGCCGCCGTCAGCGAAGCTAACGTAGGGGAGGCCAGGGGCTTTGCCCCCAAATCTTTCCGCAGGACGGCAGGACCCCCGCCGCACGAAGTGCGCAGCGGGGG
>CABUOF010000051.1 GCA_902493125.1 uncultured Collinsella sp.
GGTCGCGCGATGTGCTGCTTGCAGTACGCGTGAGGAAAGTCCGGGCTCCAGAGGGCGGGATGCCGGCTAACGGCCGGGCGGAGTGATCCGACGGAAAGCGCCGCAGAAAAGAAGACTCCCACCTGCGCCGCAAGGCGTAAAGGGAAAAGCTGAAACGGTGGTGTAAGAGACCACCAGCGTCGTGGTAACACGGCGGCTTGGCAAGCCCCATCCGGAGCAAGCGCGAATAGGAACGCTATGGGCCGGCCCGGTCCGCGTTCGGGTAGCGTGCGTGGAGCTGCATGGTAAATGACCGTTCACGACAGAACCCGGCTTATCGGCCCACTCAGCACTTTGTTGACGCTGCGAACCCGTCAGCGCGGCAATCTGCCTTTCAAGCCTTCGGGCATGACCATAAGGTCAATGCCCTTGTCTTTCAAGGCACCTTGCTCGCGCTGACGGGTTCTCGCTGTTGGTGACGGTATCATTGGCGTTTCCGTTCTTGTTGGCGAGGTCAACGGTGCTGTCTTTGCCGTAATATTGAGGCTGTTTGTTGCTGCGCTTTATTTTGTTGAGGGGCTTTGTTGGACAGCTATTTTACTCTGCAATCGAATATTGAGGTTTCGGGCGAATTTGTGGACCGCAAGAGCCGGTTTATTGCCCAGCTGGTCCATATTGAGTCCGAGGATGAGGCGAATGCCTTTATCGAGACCGTTCGCAAACGTCATTACGACGCTCGACACAATGTTCCCGCGTGGATTTTGGTCGATGGGCGCGAGCGCCAGAGCGATGATGGTGAGCCGAGCCGCACGAGCGGTATGCCGACGCTCGAGGTGCTGCGCGGCGCGGGGCTCAAAAATGTTTGCTGCGTAGTGACGCGCTATTTTGGTGGCACGCTGTTAGGTCCTGGTGGCTTGGTGCGCGCATATACCGCGGCGACGCAGGCGGCGGTGGCAGCTGCTCGGGAGGCTGGGCAGATCGTCGAGATGACGAGCGTCGTGCCCGTTGACGTGCATGTGGCCTATCCGCAGTATGAGCAGGTGCTTCGTTTGGCGCAGGATTCGGGTGCCAAGGTTTCGGATACCGATTACGCGGATACCGTGACGATTCATTTGGTGTTTAAAGCGGGGGAGCAGGAGCCGTTTTGCGCAAAGATGCGCGAGCTTATGGCGGGGCGCGAGGAGATTGAGGTCGGCGCTCCCAAATTTGCCGAGTTCTAACGGCGACGGCCGGCGTACTTTTGGATGGATCCCAAGCGCGCCGGCCGTCGTTTTTCTGTTGCTGCCGTTTACTCGGCGAGCTGCTTTAGCATATCGCAGGCGATCTCGACGGCATCGTCGATGCTGCCGGGGCAGCTGCGGAGCGGACCCTTGTCCGATCCGATGCCCTTGAGCGTGCCGCAGACGGTCGTCGTGTTCTTCTCGCCAAAACGCTTGGCGATTTCGCGCGACAGCTTGTAGGTCTGGCCCTTGGTCTTGGGGTTTTCCATGCCGTCGCTCATTACAAAGCCCATGATGGCCACGGCGCCCGAGATGGCGCCGCAGGTTTCGGTCATGCCGCCCATGCCGGCGCCAAAGCCCTCGGTGAGGGTAAAGGCGACTTGGGGGTCGAGCCCGACGGCGGGCGCGAGCGTGCAGGCGACGGCCTGGGCGCAGTTAAAGCCACGGGCGTGGTATTCGGCAGCTTGAGCCTGACAGGCGGTGATGTCGAGCTGGGCCATATCGATTTGCTTCATCGTTGTCTCCTTGGTCACGGTGTACCCGCCTATGGTACTCGTGACGGGGCATGTAATCATCGAGAGCTTCATGTATGCCTCATTTTTATCTATCGAGCAAATGCCCAAGGCTTGAGATAAATACCCCTGATCAATTTGTCCACTAACCTACCTTGTGGATGGGTTGAGAGGGGTGCGGGGTAGCGGTATCGTGAACCGAATAAAACGTAACCCAGGCAAGGGAGCAAGATATGAGCGAGCAGACCATCGGTACCACATGTGTTCAGGGCGGCTATCACCCGGGAGATGCCGAGCCGCGCCAGGTGCCCATCTACCAGTCCACCACGTGGAAGTACGACACGTCCGAGCACATGGGCAAGCTGTTTGACCTGGAGGAGCCGGGCTACTTCTACAGCCGCCTGCAGAACCCCACGTGCGATCTGGTTGCCGCCAAGATCTGCGAGATGGAGGGAGGCACCGCCGCGATGCTCACGAGCTCGGGCATGGCTGCGAACTTCCTCGCGATCTTTAACGTGGCCGGTGCCGGCGATCATGTGGTCGCTAGCTCTGCCATTTACGGCGGTACCTATAACCTGCTCGCCCACACCATGGGCCGCATGGGCGTTACCTGCACGTTCGTCGCCCCCGACTGCACCGATGAGGAGCTCGAGGCAGCCTTTGAGCCCAATACCAAGCTCGTCTTTGGCGAGACGATCGCCAACCCCGCCCTTGCTGTGCTCGATATTGAGCGCTTTGCCAAGGCCGCACATGACCACGGCGTGCCGCTGATGGTCGACAACACCTTCCCGACGCCCGTGATGTGCCGTCCCTTTGAGTGGGGCGCCGACATCGTTACGCACTCCACCACCAAGTACATGGATGGACATGCTGCCTACCTGGGCGGTGTGATTGTTGACCACGGCCAGTTTGACTGGATGGCCCACGCGGATAAGTTCCCGGGTCTCACCACGCCCGACGAGAGCTACCACGGCGTGACGTATGCCGAGAAGTTCGGTCGCGAGGGTGCCTTCATTACTAAGGCCACCGCGCAGCTCATGCGCGACCTCGGCCCCATGCAGAACCCGCAGGCGGCCTTCTTCCTGAACAGCTCGCTCGAGAGCCTGCATGTACGCATGCCGCGTCATTGTGAGAACGGCCTGGCCGTTGCCAAGTTCCTGCAGAGCCATCCCAAGGTACGCTTTGTGAGCTATCCGGGCCTGGAGGGCGATAAGTACTATGACATCGCTCAGAAGTACATGCCCAACGGTACCTGCGGCGTTGTGAGCTTTGGCTTTAACGGTGGTCGCGCGGCGGCCGAGACCTTTATGAAGAGCCTTAAGCTCGCCCAGATTGCCACGCATGTGGCCGACGCCCGCACTTGCTGCCTGCATCCCGCTAACGCCACACATCGCCAGATGAACGATGAGGAGCTCATCGCCTGTGGCATCTCCGCCGACATGGTGCGCCTGTCGTGCGGCCTTGAGGACACGGCCGATCTGATTGCCGACCTTGAGCAGGCGCTCGAGCAGTGCTAGGCTAGCTCCGTTCAAGGTGCCGATGCTGGCAGAAAGCTTCGGCGACCTTTCGTTCCGATTCCGTAGGCGGGACCCCAATCGCGACTGTTCGCAGGCGATTGGGGCCCCGTTTTTGCGTTGCACCACTCGAAAGGATAGATATGGAGAAAACTGCAGAGCAACTGCGCCGCGAGCGCATTGCCCTAGAGGGCGACACGCATGGCAAGAACAAATGGGCGATTCTGTTTACCGTGCTCATCATGACGTTTATGGTATGTCTGGATTCGACCGTCGTGACCGTGGCGCTGCCCGTGATGCAAAAGGAGCTGGGCGTGGGCCTCGATCGCATTCAGCTGGTGAGCTCGGTGTATCTGCTTGCGACGTGCGTGGCCATGCTGCCGTTTGGCCGTCTGGGCGACGTGCGCGGCAAGGTCGGCGTGTTCCAGCTGGGCGTCATCGTCTTTACGGTCGGTTCGCTGCTGTGCGGCCTTTCGGCCTCGCTCGAGGTCCTTATTCTGGCACGCATTGTTCAGGGCGTCGGTTGCGCGGCGGCCATGGCTAACAATATGGGTATCATCACCGAGTCGTTTCCGGCGCGCGAACGAGGCCGTGCCATGGGTATTCTCGCGACCTTCGTGGCCCTCGGCATGATGTGTGGCCCCGTGCTGGGCGGCATGCTGGTGGCAAGCTTTCCCTGGGAGAGTATCTTCCTCATCAACCTGCCCATTGGTGTCATCTCGTTTATCGTGGGGCTCTATACACTGCCACATGTTAAGCCGGAGGCCGGCGAGCGCTCCATGTCCCTGATCGAGGCCGCTCGTCGCTGCTTTGCAAATTCGGCCTTCACCATCAACCTTGTCTGCATGCTCATCGTGTTCGTTGGCATTGGCGCATCCGAGTTTATCCTGCCGTTCTATTTTCAGGACGCCCACGGCTTTGGTTCCGACATCTCGGGACTACTCTTTTTGGCGCTGCCGATGGTGAATGCCTTTATCGGCCCGCTTTCGGGTACGGTTTCGGACCGTGTTGGCTGCGAGGGCCCCACGGCAGTCGGCCTGGGCGTGTACGTGTGCGGTCTTTTTGCGGTAAGCACGCTCGACGAGTGCTCTTCCATCCCTGTGATCGTGTGCTGTGCCGCGTTTATGTCGTGCGGCACGTCGATTTTCCAGAGCCCCAATAACTCGCTGTATATGGGCTCGGCTCCGCGCGAGGCACTCGGTTTTGCGGGCAGCTTGGGCAGTTTGGCGCGCTATGCCGGCATGGCACTCGGCATTACGGTGGCGTCGAATATCCTGTATGGGCAGATGAGCGTGGCGATGGGCGAGGCCGTGACCAGTTTTGTTGCAGGCCGTCCGGATGTGTTCTTGTTTGGTTTCCGTTCGGTGTTCTATGTGTTGATGGTTGTGGCCGCTGTGGGCTTTGCGCTCGCCGTGGTGCGTTTGGTGAGGATGCGTGCCCGCCATTAATGCGTTGGGAGGCTGTCTGCCACGAATCGGGCCTATCTACTGGTCTTGCGGCTTTATGGTGCGATGCGGCTTGTGGGGCGGGCGAGGGTCGGTCCGTGGTAGACTATCGAACAACGTTTATTAATCGCGCGGTATCTTGCCGCGAGAAGGGGTTGCGCCATGCAGGAGCTTGAGGATCGTATTCGCCATGACGGCATCGTAAAGGCCGGTAACGTCCTTAAGGTTGATGCCTTCCTCAACCACCAGTGCGACGTTGAGCTGTTCGACCACATGGGTGCCGAGTGGGCCCGTCTGTTCGAGGGTGTCGAGATCAACAAGATCCTGACGATCGAGGCTTCGGGCATTGGCATGGCTTGCATCGCGGCTCAGCATTTTGGCGGCGTGCCGGTGGTCTTTGCCAAGAAGGCGCAGTCCATCAACCTTGACGGCGAGCAGTATGCCACGACCATCTACTCCTTTACCAAACAGAAGGAGTACCCGGTCATCGTTGGCAAGCGTTTCCTGTCCGAGGGCGACAAGGTCCTGATCATCGACGACTTTTTGGCCAACGGCTGCGCGCTCGAGGGTCTTATCAAGATCTGCGAGGCTGCGGGTGCCGAGGTGTCCGGTATTGGCATTGCAGTGGAGAAGGGCTTCCAGGGCGGTGGCGATAAGCTCCGCGAGCGCGGCTTCCGCGTCGAGAGCCTGGCCCGTATCGCCGATATGGACTGCGAGACCGGCGAGATCACCTTCGCTTAAGCGCGCAACACAAGCGATTGGTATGCGATGTGACAAAGGGACTTTCCCTTTGTCACATTTTTTGTATGAGGGGAGGTGTTGATATGGATGAGAACACGATGGGATGGCGTGAGTATGCGCGCTATGCCGAGATGTCGGTCGAGGAGCTGGCGCGCGATTGCGAGGTACAGGTGTTTCGCGCGACGGGTCCGGGCGGACAGGGCGTGAACACGACGGACTCGGCGGTGCGCATGAAGCATATCCCTTCGGGGATTACCGTGACGGCGCGCGAGAGCCGCAGTCAGTTCCAAAACCGTAGTAGCTGCCTGCGTAAGCTGCGCGCTGAGCTTGGGCGTCGCGGGCGTCCACCGCGCCGGCGCGTAAAGACCAAGGTGCCTCAGCGCTCTCGCCAGCGCAGGCTCAATGACAAGCACTTCAACGCCATTAAAAAGGCCAACCGTCGCAAGCCGGGCAGCGACGAATAGCTTCCTCATAAGTTGCGGTGAAATAGGGATTGTTTTGCGGCTTTAGCTGCATAAACAGTCCCTATTTCACCGCAACTTAGGTGGGGTTAGCGGGTGGGGTGCCAGACGTGGAGGGCGCCGCTGAGGACGTCGACCTCGATGCGCGAGGCGACAACGGGCTCGCCGTCGGCCTGAATGGGGTAGTCGGGCTCCTCAAAGGTAAGCTCGGCATGGCGGCAACGGCGCATGCGAACCGGTGGCAGCTTGGTGTGGTGGCCGTCTTTGGCCGAAAGGAACATGGGCAGGGCAACCGCGCGAGGGACGGGGCCGCAGGCGTAGCAGACGTCGAGTGTGCCGTCACAGGGGTCGGCATCGGGGCAGATGCGATAGCCCGAGCCATACGTAGGACCCAGCTGAATCGCCATGATGATCGCCCTCACGCGTTCGGCGGGCGCGCCATCAAAGCTGATGGTCATGGGGTAGTTGCGATAGCGCAGGCCAAACTGCTCAAGTCCCGATAGGGTGTAGAGCGGAGCGCCGGCGAGGCCCGTCTTTTTGCGCAGCTCGGTGGTGCCCAGGCCGATGGCGGCATCGATGCCGACCGAGAGCGTCTGGTCGTAGTACTCAACGGTAGCCTCGCCGCTGCCGCTCGCAGGGCTCCACGAGCGAATGCGCCCGATGTCTTGACGCTGCAGCTCACAGGTGAGCAGCGCGCCAAAATCCTTACCGGAGAAATCTTCGATACCGAGCGTTTGGGCAAAATCGTTGCCAGAGCCCACGGGTAGGATGGCAAGAGCGGGGCGGGTGTCCTCCTCTTGCGTCATAAGCCCGTTGACGACCTCGTGAATCACGCCGTCGCCGCCAAGGGCGATAACGGTGCGATAGCCCTGGGCCTGTGCGGCCAGCTCCTTGGCGTGTCCCATGCGCTCGGTTAGCACCAAGTCAAACTGGGATGCGCGTGCAGTCATGTCCAAAAAGCGTTGCAGGCGCTCGGCAACTTCGTGCGCCGCACCCGACTGGGCGGCTGGGTTGGCGATGATGAGCGTGCGGCCAAAATCAGTTGCGTGCATGGGGCGACTCCCGGCGTATGACGTGACGGTGCGGTCGCGCTCAGGTCGAATTGCCCCCGATTGTGGCTGCACGTCGAATACTTACGTCTACTCTATCAGGTCGTTGTGGCGCTCGATAGCATCCGCTACCGTACCGCCCTCATCCACAATAAGCGAACGGCGCTTGGGCGAGATGATGCGCTGGGCGGGGTACACGCCGCGGTGTCCGGCAGTTAGGTAGCTGATAAAGGCCACGATGACAAAGAACCCGGCTGCCGTGCCGTGGAACAGGTCGATGGCCATCATGCAGGTGGTGATGGGCACGTTGAGGCCGGCACAGAACACGCCGAGCATGCCGAGAGCCGCCAGAAAACTGGGGTCGATTCCGACGAGGCAACCGATCCAGCCGCCGAGCGCCGCACCGATGCCAAACAGGGGCGTGACCTCGCCGCCTTGGAAGCCCGCACCCAGGGTAAGCGCTGTGACGACCAACTTGATGGCTGCGTCTGCCAGGGTGGTGTTGCCGGCAAATCCGGCGTCGGAAAGCCACGTGGAAAGGCCGGCGTAGTCCCAGGCGTCGAGAAGGGCATAGGCGGCCAAAACCACGAGTGCGCCTATGAGTGCGCGAACGAGGTAATTGGTGATAAAGCGACCGTACAGGCTCTTGACGGTTCGAACTGACCAGGCAAAGAGGCGTGCCGTCAGACCGAAGATAATGGCGCTGATAACAACGATGACAACCGTCCGTGGTGTCATGTTGGGAACGCTGGCGATAACATTCGCCTCGTACTCGGTACCCAGGGCGAGTGATGTAAAGTAGCCGGTAAACGAGGCGACCAGGCAGTAGATGCCCGCGGTGTAGTCGATCTTGCCGATAAAGCACATCTCCATGCCAAAGAAAGCTCCGGCAAGGGGCGAACCGAATACGGCGCCAAAGGCCGACGAGATGCCGGCGAGCATGAGGTCGTGGTGGTCATGCTTTTTGAGGTGGGCGAGGCTCGAGATGTTGCTGGCGATGGTGCCGCCAATCTGCACTGCAGCTCCCTCGCGACCGGCCGATCCGCCCGTTAGGTGCGTGAGCGTGGAGCAGACGAAGGTGAGGACGGCCATGCGCATATGGATGAGGCGTGTGCCCAGAGCGGAGTCGATGACCAGGTTGTTACCGCGTTTGGCGGCAAGACCGTGGTTTTTGTACACCCATGCGGTGGCAACGCCCACAACGGGAAGCAGTGCGTAAATCCACGCATGGTGCTCGCGATAGTCGGTGGCGATATTCAACGAGGCCAAAAACGCCCAAGCGGCAACGCCCATGGCGAGCGATACGGTGACGACGAGCACGAGCAACTTGGCGCTCACGAGTAGGTTGCGGACGTTGCGGCGCGTGTCGGCAGCTAAGAGATGCTCGGAGCGAGTGAGCTGATGTCTGCCTGCCATGATGACGTCGTTCAGGGAGAAAAAGCCGCCGTCGTCGAGCGGCTGGGAATGATCCTGCGTTTCGTTTGCGCTTTCGGTTTTGTCGTTATGAGCCATACGTTCCTCTTTTAGGTTGCAACGCAAGCATTATAAAACGCGGTAAACGCGACGAGCCGGTGGGTTGGTTTCCATTCTGTTTCGCGGCCTGCAACCGACAGGTGTATTTGCGGGTACAGACCGAGTCGCGGCCGTGCATCGGGGGATTATACTGAGAAAAGCATAAAGAATCGGCGCCCCTGTTGTGCGCCGTGGCATTAAGAGGTGCATATGGCAGAGAAACTCATTCCACTGGAGGACGCGCAGTCGATTGTCCTGTCGCACGTTGCTCCGACGGATCTCATCGAGATTCCCGTGTGGCAGGCCGCCGGTCTTCCCTTGGCCGAGGACGCGGTGGCCGATATCGACATCTCGCCGTTTGCCAACAGCGCTATGGACGGATATGCCGTGCGCTCGGCGGACTTGGCGCAGGCATCTGGCGAGGCGCCGGTGACGCTCGACGTTATCGGACACGAGGCCGCGGGCCATGTGTTTGAGGGCGCAATCGGCGCGGGCGAGACGGTCCGCATTATGACAGGCGCGCCAGTACCCGAAGGTGCCGATGCCGTGGTGAAGTACGAGATCGTCGACGTACTCGATGGCGATGGCAACGAGGGCTCGCACGTTCGCTTCTCGGCGCCTGCCAAGGTAGGGGAGAACGTTCGCTCGGCTGCCGAGGAGGCCCATGCCGGCGATGTTGTGATGCACGCCGGCGAGGTCGTGGCTCCGGCCGGCGCCGGCTTGCTGGCAAGCGCCGGATACGCGAGCGTGAAGGTGCACGCTGCCCCGCGCGTGGGCATCATCTCGCTGGGCACGGAACTGGTCGCACCGAGTAGGGTACCGGCACGCGGTCAGATTCGCGATTCCAACTCCTCGGCGCTGATGGCCGAGGCGCTCGATGCAGGAGCCGAGCCCGTGTTCTACGGCATCGCTCCCGATGATGAACAGGCGATTGCCGAGCTCGTACATCGTGCCGTGCAGGAGTGCGATTTTGTCATTACGAGCGGTGGCGCCTCGGCGGGCGATTACGACTATGTGACGGCGCTGGTCAAGCGCGAGGGCGAGGTTCTGTTCGATCGGATCTCGATGCGTCCCGGCAAGGCCATTACGTTTGGCTTGCTCGGGGGTAAGCCTTACCTGGGGCTTTCAGGCAATCCGGCCGCGGCGTATGTGGGCTTTGAGATGCTCGCCCGCCCGGCGATTCGTAAGATGCGCGGCTTTGCCGAGGGCGCGCGTCCCGTGCAGCAGGCGACGCTCACGCACGGTGTGAAAAAGCGCCAGGACCGACGCTTCTTCGATCGCGCCACGGTTTTGCGCGACCCCGAGACCGGTGAGCTGTTGGTGACCGAGGCCAAGACGCAGAATTCGGCGCTGCTCGGCACGATGCAGCGGGCCAACTGCCTGCTGCGTATTGACGAAGGACCGTGCGAGCTCAAGGCGGGAGATGTCGTGGACGTCGTGCGTGTCGACCTGCCTGAGGGAACGGTGCTATAGGAGGATCGCTATGGAGTTGAAGATTTCGATTGTGACGTGCTCGGACACACGCGATCTTGCTCAGGACGAGGCTGGAGCCGCGCTCGAGGAGCTTATCGAGGCGCAGGACTGGACGGTCTCCTCACATGTGGTCGTGCGCGACGACGTCAGCGAGATCGGTGATGCCATTATGGAAGCCGCCGATGAGTGCCACGCCAATGTCGTGCTCACCTGCGGCGGCACGGGGCTTTCGATGCGCGATGTGACGCCCGAGGCGACGCGTGCCGTCTGCGACCGCGATGTGCCGGGTATTGCAGAGGCGATTCGCGCGTACTCGATGACCAAGACGCGCCGCGCCATGCTCTCGCGCGCTATTTGCATGCAACGAGGTCATACACTTGTCGTAAACTTTCCCGGTTCTACGAAGGCCGCCCGCGAAAGCTGGGAGGCCATAGCAGACCAGCTGGAGCATGCGGCTCAGATGACAGCGGGCGGCGGACATACCAACTAAGCGGTTTACCTGCGGCGGGGCGACCTTATCGGTCGCTCCGCCTTTGTTTTCCGCCGAAGCGACGCCGAGGGGTACGGTACCTCGAATCTATATTCTCTAGCGAGAATAATTTCTCACTACCATTATTCGCACGGAAGTATAATCTGATTGCAGATTAAAGCCTGCGGCGGGGTGCCCGGGCATAGCGTTCGAAAGGGTTGAATATGTTCGATATGGTTTCACGCCGCGGTTTTGTCTCGCTTTCTGCTGCCGCTGCCGCCGGCCTTGGCCTTGCCGGCTGCTCGGGCAACAAGACGTCCGAGCCCGCTGGTTCCGATGCCGGCTCCGTCAAGTCTTCCTCTAAGAAGAAGGCTGTCGAGCTGCAGGTCTTTGCCGCTAACTCGCTCGAGAAAGCTCTGCCCGAGGTTCAGGAGCTCTACACCGAGCAGACCGGCACCACGTTTGCCGACACGCAGTTTAAGGCGTCTGGCGACCTTGTCGAGCAGATGCGCGCCGGTGCCGCCGTCGACGTGCTCATCACGGCCTCCAAGGGCACCATGGACGACGCCGAAGCCGCCGAGCTCGTCGATGCCGACACGCGTGAGGACATGTTCGTCAACGACCTCGTGATCATTCGCGCCGAGGGCTCCGATACTAAGGTCGAGGCCATCGCCGACGTCGCGAATCTGGACGGCAAGATCGCCATTGGCGACGCTAAGACTGTTCCCGCCGGCAAATATGCCAACCAGGCCCTGGCCTCCGTGGGCCTCTACACCGGCACCGAGGGTGACGACGGCGAGTATGCGCCCGAACTCGCCGACAAGGTGGCCCTGGCCGATAAGGTCGGCACCGCTGCCGCCTACGTCTCTACGGGCGACTGCGTGGCCGGTTTTGTCTACAGCTCCGATATCTTCCGCTACGACGGCATCGAGGAGGCCTTCGTGTGTCCCGAGGATTCGCACAAGCCCATCGTGTATCCGGGTGCCGTTGCCGAGAGCTCCGAGCACGCCGACGAGGCCAAGGCGTTCATCGACTTCTGCCTGACCAACAAGAAAGCCCAGAAGATTTGGGCCAAGTACGGCTTTGAGCTTTCCGCGTAGAGCGGCTTGGCGCGATAATTCCATCGTTTTATGTTTCACTCCGTCCTTGTATTCGCTTGGAGCTTTTCGTGCTTAATAGAGTCCGCATGCTTGTCGCCTGTGCTTTGACCTTCGCGCTTTGCTGGGTGCCAGGATTTGCGTTTGCTGGGGACACTGAGGACGGGGCCCAGGTTGCTGCGACCGCTCATGGGCTTTCCTATGGGATCGAGGGTTTTGAGCGGTTGGCCAGGGGGACCGCTCGTGCCATGGAGGGCCAGCCTGAGGGCTACCGGTTTCCCGTTGACGAGGACGTGGACCTTGTAGTGGCGCCTGCTGCCGATCGCGTTGTGGTGTGGATATCGCCCAAGGCGGTCGAGAAGTATGGATTGGATCCGCAGGACAACGAGTGCGTATCGGGTCTCAAGGCCCTCGTCTGTGAGCTCGACAGCGCAAACTGCATGGGAGGTGCGCAGCTAAGGGACGTGGATCTTCCTTGGTATGTGACGGCGGAAACAACGTTTGATGCCGGCGGGTATACCTATGGCTTTGACGAGCGCGGTGCGGATGGGGACCGTTATGTGGTGATTGCATCAGCCTCGGGTGATGCCAAGGGCGGCGCGCGTTGGCTTGATAGCGCTCACATGGTAGAAGCATCGTCTGTCGTGTTGCGGGATGAGCAGGGGCCCTTGACCTCTCTGGCCTCCTTTTTGGGCGACATCGACTATCGTCCGTTTTGGGTGTCCATTAAAACGAGCGGTCTTGCCCTGGTGATCGCGTTTGCGCTGGGTCTGTTTGCCGCATGGAAGACCATGGGTACGACGAGCCGCATCAAGGGCCTGCTTGACTCGGTCTTTACCATTCCCATGGTGTTGCCGCCCACGGTGTGCGGCTTTTTGCTGCTTATGCTGTTTGGACGTTCGACCGGGGTCGGCCAGTGGCTTATCGCGCACGGCGTCTCGATTGTCTTTACGTGGCCGGCGGCGGTGATTTCTGCCGTGGTGGTGTCGTTTCCCCTGGTCTACCGCACGGCGCTCGGTGCTTTTGAGAGCCTCGACACGCAAATGCTCGACGCCGCGCGAACCCTGGGATGGTCCGAGCGTCGCATCTTTACCAAGCTTATGATGCCGCTTGGGTGGCCTTCTATTGCTGCTGGTACGGTCCTCGCCTTTGCCCGCGCCATGGGAGAGTTTGGCTGCACCCTATTCTTTGC
This sequence comes from uncultured Collinsella sp., assembly GCA_902493125.1. Lineage (GTDB taxonomy): Bacteria > Actinomycetota > Coriobacteriia > Coriobacteriales > Coriobacteriaceae > Collinsella. The sequence continues at coordinate 12,665 of CABUOF010000051.1, forward strand.
GGGCAACTACGCCGGCATTACGCAGACCATTCCCATCGCCATCTACTTTGAGTGGATGGGCGGCAACACGTCGGTAGCCCTCTTTTGGGTCGTCGTCGTGATCGTGTTCAGTTTCCTAGTCATCCTGTTCATCAACATGTACACCGCTCATTCGCAGAAGTATCGCGAGCGGGGCCTTTCCCATGCGGAGTACAAACAAGCCAAAGATCTCGCCGGACAGGGCGATTCGCTCGACCCGGTGGGTGGTGATGCCTTGCGTATCGATCGCGAGGCGCTGGCCGAGCTCATGCGCGATGATGCCGCTTTGCAGGGAGGTCGATAGGCCATGTCACTTGTTCTGGATATCAAGAAACGTTATCCCGGGTTTGTGCTCGACATGCAGCTTGAGGCTGGCGAGGAGCGCGTGGCGCTGTTGGGTGCCTCGGGTTGCGGCAAGAGCTGCACCTTGCGCTGCATTGCCGGCGTGGAGACGCCCGACGAGGGCAAGATCGTCGTCAACGGCGTGACCTTCTTTGACTCGGCGGCAGGCATCAACCTGTCGCCCCAGGAGCGAAAATGCGCCCTGCTGTTCCAAAACTATCAGCTGTTCCCTAACATGACGGTGGCAGACAACGTGTGTGCCGGCGTAAAGGACGCGGGCGACGCCACGGCGCGCAAAAGGCTGGCCGAGCGCTACCTGGGTATCTTTGGACTGGCCGACTTTGCCGACCGCTATCCCGCGCGACTCTCGGGCGGTCAGCAACAACGTGTGGCGCTTGCCCGCATGGTGGCGGCGCATCCGGGCATTTTTATATTCGACGAGCCCATGAGCGCACTCGATTCCTATCTTAAGAGCGCCCTCGAACAGAACATGCTCGACCTGTTCGATGTATGCAACCGCACCGTGCTCTACGTGAGCCACGATATTGACGAGGCGTGCCGCCTGTGCGAGCGCATCTGTGTGATGCACAACGGGCATGTTGAGGAGATCGGCTCCATCGAGGACGTGGTCCGCCGTCCGCAGACGCTGGCGGCGCTGCGCCTGACGGGCTGCAAGAACACAAGCCGGGCGCGCAAGATCGGGTCTCAGGAAGTTGAAGCCCTGGACTGGGGCATGACCTTTAACGTGGGCCATGAGGTTCCCGATAACGTGACGTACCTCGGTATTCGTGCGAGCTACTTCCATGTTGACAATCGCGCGGAGCGCGGTCGCAACAGCTACGATTTGCACGTGGCCCGTGTGAGCGATTCGCGCTTTGAGCGGCTGGTGCTGCTGGACGTGCCGCGTGCTGATGCGCCCACGCGTCTGCAGTGGAAGGTGAATAAGGTGAGTGTACCCGTGGAAGAGCTGCCGCAGGCGGGTGAGACTCTGCGCATGCATTTTGATGCAAGCAGGATTCATCTCGTTTGCCGATAATGCGGGTGCGATGCGGTCGAGGAGGTAGTCCTCGACCGCTTTGTTTTCACTTCGCCGTTCGCCGATTTCTACATGACTAAACCTTATCAGTCTGATAATTAATTATCAGACAGCGAGATGCTCACATCCCAACGTTGTCGTACGCGTGTCGACGGTGTTCGTCTTGACGACAACCGTTGATATAGTTACCTTCGACGAGAAAAGGAGGGCGCGCCGATGCTGCAGAAGACATATTCGCGTCGCGTTGCCGCGCGCGCCCGGTATATGGCTCGGAGCCGCATATGAGCAGGTATGTTCACGGCTCCGGGAGAGACGACGCACAACTAAATAATCGACCGCAAAGCGGGTTCCCCAAAATTCCGGGTTTGAGCACGGCTGGGTTTTCGCCACCCACCGTGCAGAAATACCGTAGCTATTCATTTTTGGTTCGAGAGGGGAACCGTCATGGCTGAAGAATTCGATTTCCATCCGATGTGGGAGAGCCTCGGCATGAATCTTGCCGACCACGACATGCTGCTGGGCGCCGTGGGCCAGATGTACGGCGATATGTTCCTGACGCAGAACAATCGCCCCAAGTCT
>CABUOF010000052.1 GCA_902493125.1 uncultured Collinsella sp.
CGATAGCGCCCTCAGCGGCGGCGAAGGACTCGTGGCCGGCCAGGAAGGCGAAGCACTCGGTGTCGTCGGAGAGCAGCATAGCGCCCAGGTTGCCGTGGCCCAGACCGACCTTGCGGTCCTCGGCGACGGAGCCGGGGACGGTGAAGGCCTGGATGCCCTCGCCGATGATGGCGGCAGCCTCAGAAGCGGACTTGGCGCCACGCTTGACAGCGAGAGCGCAACCGAGGGTGTAGGCCCACTCGGCGTTCTGGAAGGCGATGGACTGGGTGTTGTTGACGATCTCACGCGGGTTGAAGCCCTTGTCGGTGCAGATCTGCAGAGCTTCCTCGAGGGAGGCGATGCCGTTGTCGGCGAGGCACTTGTTGATCTTGTCAGCGCGGCGCTCGTAACCTTCGAACGTAACAGTCATAGTTATTTCCCTCCCTTTCTACTCGTGAACCGGGAACACGCTGGCGACGGAGTGAGTCTCCTCGTCGGTGCGCGGGTCGATGTACTTGGCAGCGTTCTCCCACTGACCATAGTGGCCCATAGCGCCAGCGATGGCCTCCTCGGGGGTCTTGCCGGCCTTGACGGCGTCGGTGAACTTGCCGAGGTTCAGGAACTCGAATGCGATGATCTCGTTCTTGTCGTTGAGAGCCATGCGGGTGACGTAGCCCTGAGCGAGCTCGAGGTAACGAGCGCCCTTGGCCTTGGTGCCGAACATGGTGCCGACCTGAGAGCGAAGGCCCTTGCCGAGGTCGTCGAGGGAGGCGCCCACGGGCAGGCCGCCCTCGGAGAACGCGGTCTGGCTGCGGCCGTAAACGATCTGCAGGAAGATCTCGCGCATAGCAACGTTGATGGCGTCGCAGACGAGGTCGGTGTTGAGGGCCTCGAGGATGGTCTTACCGGGAAGGATCTCGGAAGCCATGGCGGCAGAGTGGGTCATGCCCGAGCAGCCGATGGTCTCAACGAGGGCCTCCTCGATGATGCCGTCCTTGACGTTCAGCGTGAGCTTGCAGGCGCCCTGCTGAGGTGCGCACCAACCCACACCGTGCGTAAGACCGGAGATGTCGGAAATCTCCTTAGCCTGGACCCACTTGCCCTCCTCGGGGATGGGTGCGGGGCCGTGGTATGCACCCTTGGCAACGGGGCACATGTTCTCCACTTCCTGTGAGTACTGCATGCCTCTCCTCTCTATCGTGTTGGCGTCCCGTCTGGGGGTCGTGGCTGGCGATTGCCGGGCGACCCTTCGAAAGGGACATGACATGCAGCCCCTATAATACCGCGAAATGCACGGAATATTCGGCGAACGGCTCAGTTTTCGTAGCGAGAAGTCCGGAAGTTTTAATTGAAACGGTTTAACTCTATGTTCTGTGGTCGTGAACTTCCGTAGAGGGGGTCTGTCTTGGGCAAGCTTTTGGTCGGCTCTTGTAAGCGTTGCAGGGGTTGACCTGTTGCAACGATGCCGTTCGCCGCCTGTTTACTGCCTTTGGCCGCGCGAGTGTATTGTTTTGCGTGAATGTTTTGATGGCACGCTTCAATCGTGCTGTATTGGATGGCAAGCAGATCCCGGCGAAGGGAGCGCCATGCAGCGCGTTTGGAGAACGGTTACCGGCTTTTACCATGTCTGTGCCCGCGGTACGGGCAAGCAGCTCATCTTTGAGGGCGATGAAGACCGGTGGGAGTTTTTGGAATTGATGCGCGACTGTTGCCGGGAGGAGGGTGTGACGGTTATCGCCTGGTGCCTTATGGGCAATCACCTGCATTTGGTGCTTGCAGATTACGAGGACAGGATGAGCGCGGCGATGCACCGGCTGCTTTTGACGTACGCGCGGCGGTTCAATAAACGCACGGGGCGCACGGGTCATCTGTTTCAGAACCGTTTTGACCGGCGCTCGCTCGATACCGACTGGCAGGTGATGGAGGCTATTCGCTCTGTACACGCCGATCCGCAGGAGGTGGGCGTTAGCCTAATCGAGCGTTATCCCTGGAGCAGCTTTCCGGAACATCTACGCGCTTACGACGGTGATGTGGCCGATGCCGCGAGGGGATTTTCTGATCCTTCTTGTGTGCTTGAGCTTTTTGGCTCTGCCGAGGGCTTTATTGCCTATTCGCTTTCGACGCCCGTCGGCAGTGAGTCAGCGCTGTGCGATATGAAAGAGACGGAGTGGGAACGCCACGCCTTTGCCGACAAGATGGCGAAGGAACTCGGGGTTCCGCTTCGCGGGGTTAAAGCCGCACCGCCGGCGCAGCGCGATACCGTTATTTTTGGATTGCACGATGCCGGTTTTACGGTGCGCCAGATTGAGCGGCATACCGGGATTGGCAAAAGTACCGTCTCTCGTATCGTGCGCGCCCGCGCGCGAACGGCGATGCGGGCTGGCGGAAACGTGATGTAAGGTCGCCTGTTCACCGCAGCTGGGGTCGTCCATACGCCGCAACCAGCGTTCAAAAGCCTGGTACGGTAACTGCACTTCTTAATATGCATAGAACAATCGCCATCTTGCATAAATTAACGACCCAGTCCGGGTTTGCCCGTGCCTACCCCCATCTGCGCCGTGCAAAAAACGGAGTTTTCAGCATCGTAGCGCTGTCGGCACCGCTGCAATCTTGCAACATACGGGTTCCGAAGCTATTGATTCCCGCCGTTGCGCCCCCGAAGCACGTGTCTGCGTCCCGTCAGACCGCGATGCTTGTTCTAAAACACAATATATATGCGCCTAAAGACGTTGATCAACGCTTTCGATGCGTATACACACAGCTTGGCGTGCTGAATACTCGCAAAAATGCACGCCGCTCCCTATGGGACCCGCCTGCGGTAGGCGCGAAGCGAGTCGGAGCTTCGCAGAACGGGGCTTGGCGCATTGCTTGGCGGGCCCGGGGTCCTGCCGCAGGCCTTTGGTGCTGTGGAAAACGCCCGTGTTCGTGTCTGGCTGTGTGGCAAATGTCAGACGGGGCGCCGGACGCGCGGACTTTGTGCGTTCGCGCTCATTAGGTAAAAACAGAGCCGCCCGTATCGGGCGGCTCGGCAATCAAAAACCTTGGATTCGGGGCATAAGCTACTGGTTTGTTTGCCCCTCGAGCATGCCGTCGAGGGTGCGCCAGGCGAGCTCGGCGCACTTGACGCGGGCGGGCATGTGCGAGATGTCCTGAAGCTGGGCGGCTTCGTCCAGGTCTTCCAGGTCCTCCTCGGAGAGCTTCTCGCCGCGGATCATGGCGAGGAAGAGCTCTGCCAGGCGGTGAGCTTCCTCGACGGTCTCGCCGGTGATGAGGTCGGCCATGATGTCGGCACTGGCCTGACTGATGGCGCAGCCGTGGCCGGTAAAGGAGGCCTCCCCGATCACACCGTTCTCGACGCGCAGCTGCAAGGTGAGCTCGTCGCCGCAGCTGGGGTTGATGCCGTCGTGCTCGTGCGTGGGAGCATCCATCTCGTACTTATAGTCGGGGTGCGAGTTGTGCTCCATAAACGTGGTGGAGGTGTACAGATTACCCATTGAACGTGCTCCAAACGTGATGCAGGCCGGCGATGAACTTGTCGATGTCGGCCTTGTCGTTGTAGAAGGCCACGCTGGCGCGGCAGCAGGCAAGGTTCTCGACGCCCAGCCAGGTGAGCAGCGGCTGCGCGCAGTGGTGGCCGGCGCGGATGCAGACGCCGTCCATGTCCATGATGCTCGCGACGTCGTGCGGATGGATGCCCTTGACGTTGAAGCTCACGACGCCATGGTGGTTGTCCCAGTAGATGGAGCCGATGATCTGGACAAAGTCGAGCTGCATGAGTTCGCCCATCAGGTAGTGGACGAGCGCCTTCTCGCGGGCCTGGATGTTCTCGTAACCCACCGTGTTGACTAGGTAATTAAGGGCGGCGCCCGTGGCGAAGATGCCGGCGGCGTCCTGCGTGCCGGCCTCGAACTTCTCGGGGACGGGCGCCCAGACGGCGTCCTGCTCGGTGACCGAATCGATCATCTCGCCACCGGTGAGCATGGGCGGCATGGCGTTGAGCAGGTCCATCTTGCCCCACAGCACGCCAATGCCCATGGGACCCATGGCCTTGTGTGCGCTAAAGGCAAAGAAGTCGGCGCCCAGGTCAGCCACATCGACCGGCATGTGCGGCAGCGACTGCGCGCCGTCGACGACCAGATAGCCGCCGTACTTATGCACGAGTTTGCCGAGGTTCTTGACCGGGTTCTCGACGCCCAGCACGTTAGAGACCTGACCCACGGCCAGAATCTTGGTTTTGGGACCAACCTTGGCAAGAACCTCCTCGGTCGTGAGCTGGCCGGTCTTGGTGGGGTAGAGGTAGACGAGCTTGGCGCCGGTCTCGCGGCAGACCTGCTGCCACGGAATCAGGTTGGAGTGGTGCTCCATGATGGTGATGACGACCTCGTCGCCCGGTTTGAGCACTGTGGGTGCAAAGCTCTTGGCGACCAGGTTGAGCGACTCACTCGTGTTGCGGGTGAAGACGACCTCGTTGGCCTGGGGAGCACCGATGAGGTCGGCGATCTGCTGGCGGACCTTCGCGATGGCATCGGTGGCCTCGACGGACAGCGAGTATAGGCCGCGCAGGGGGTTGGCGTTCATGCGCTGGTAGAAGTCGCGTTCGGCGTCAAGCACGCAGGCGGGGCGCTGCGCAGTGGCGGCGCTATCGAGGAAGGCGATCTCGGGGTGCTGCTGAAACAGCGGGAACTGGCCCTTGTAGGGGTTGGTCTCGATGTCCACGGTGGGCCAGCCGCGCGAGGCCTCGTCGCTGGCGTCGAGCTCCATAGGCTCCGGTGCGGTACAGGTATCGCATTTAACGTGCTCGGTGTCGATCATGCGAGCTCCTCTTCAAAGTTGTCGATCAGGTTGTTGCCCAGGCGGACGACGGCTGCGCGGGTGCGCTCGTCGGTGGCGGAAAGCGCGGCGTCCTCCAGCTTGGCGCGGATGAACAGGTCCTCGGCGGCGTTTTGGTCAAGGCCGCGGCAGGCGAGGTAGAACAGCTGCTCGTCGCGGACGTGACCGATGGTGGCGCCGTGGTTGCCGGCGACGTCGTCCTCGTCGCAGAGAATGACGGGAACGGTCTTGTTGTCGACACCCTTGTTGGCCAAAAGCACCGTCTCGCGCTCGGTGCCGGTTGCGCCCTTGCAGCCGTGCACGAGGTCGATGGTGCCGCGGTAGACCTTCTTGGACGTGCCGGTCAGCACGCCGTTGGCGTCGATCTCGCACTCGGTCTTGCGGCCGCGGTGGCGCAGCTCGTAATTAAAGTCGCGCACCTGCTCGCGGGCGCCCAGGTAGTCAGTATCGATGGTGACCTTGGCGGTATCGCCCAGCAGGTCGCCGGCAAGGCCGGTGGCGCTGGCACCGGCACCCAGGACGGTGTGCTGCACGTTGACGCGCGCGCCCTCGTCTAGGAACAGGCCGGTGTCGTCGAGCGCGATCCAGCTATCGTCGAGCGTCTGCGTGCAGGTCACGTTGACGGTGGCGTACTCGTGGGCGCACACGCGTAGCACGGAACCCACGACGCCCTCGCCGGCAACGGGGGAGTCTAGGGCGATCTGCAGGTCGAGCGTTGCCTGCGGGCGGGCGACGACGTCGATGGCGGCAATGGCCGCGGCGGCATTGACACCGCTCACACGCACGGTAACCGTGGCGTGCTGGTATGTGGGCACATCGATGACGACGCGCTTAGTGGCGTGCTCGGCCAGGTAGGTGTAGGCAGCCTCGCCCATGCCAGTCTCGAAGGCCTCAGCGGGGGAGAGCTCCTCCTCCAGCTTAATGGCACCGGCCTGGTAGATGGAGGTGGCGGGCACGTCAAGCTCGGTCTCGCGCGTGATGCGGGCGCGGTCGGCGGCATCGCCAGGGGCGGAGGCGCGGCGCTCGGGGAAGCGCTCGGCCATGGCGTCCATGGCGGCGTCGAACGCGTCTGCCACGCCAGCAAACTGCTCTTCCAAGCCCTCAGCCTCAACGGCCTCGGCGGGAGCGGCGGCAAGCTCGTCAGAGAGCTCGAGCTTGGTCTGGTTCATCTTGAGCCAACCCCAAGTGGCAGCCGGCATCGCATTGACCTGCTCAAGGGTGGTAGCAGCGGTGTTCGTGGCCTGTTTCATTATCCGATCGCTCCTTCCATCTCGAGCTTGATCAGGTTGTTCATCTCGACGGCGTACTCCAGCGGCAGCTCCTTGGAAACCGGGTTGGCAAAGCCGTTGACGATCATAGTGCGGGCTTCTTCCTCCGAGATACCGCGGCTCATCAGGTAGAACACCTTATCGTCGCCGATGCGGCCGATGGTGGCCTCGTGGCCGATGTCGACGTTCTTGGCGCGGATGTCCATGGCCGGAATAGTGTCGGAGCGGCTTTGGTCGTCGAGCATCAGCGACTGGCAGCTCACGGTTGCCTTGGAGCCCTCGGCCTTGGGTGTCGCCACAATAGAGCTGCGGAAGGTCTGAATGCCGCCACTCTTGGAGATGCCCTTGGTCTCGACGGTTGCCGAGGTATCGGGTGCGTTGAGCACGACCTTGCAGCCGGTGTCGAGGTTTTGACCGGCGCCGGCAAAGGTGATGCCGGTAAAGCTGGAACGGGCGCGGCGGCCGTTGAGCACGCTCATGGGGTAGAGGTAGCCCACGTGGCTGCCGAAGGAGCCGCTGATCCACTCGATGTCGCCGTCCTCGTCCACGCGCGCACGCTTGGTGTTGAGGTTGTACATGTTCTTGGACCAGTTCTCGATGGTCGAGTAGCGCAGGTGCGCGCGCTTGCCCACAAAGAGCTCGACGGCGCCGGCGTGGAGGTTTGCCACGTTGTACTTGGGCGCGGAGCAACCCTCAATGAAGTGCAGATCGGCATCGTCTTCGACGATGATGAGCGTGTGCTCAAATTGGCCGGCTCCCTTGGCGTTAAGGCGGAAGTAGCTCTGCAGCGGGAAATCGAGCTTGGTGCCCTTGGGCACGTAGACAAAAGAACCGCCCGACCATACGGCGCCGTGCAGGCCCGCAAACTTGTGGTCGGTGGGCGGGATGAGCGTCATAAACTTCTCGTGGATGAGTGGTTCCCACTGCGGATCGTGCAGGGCTTCCTCAATACCGGAGTAGACGATGCCCATCTTGGAGGCGGTGTCCTGCATGTTGTGGTAGACGAGCTCGGAGTCGTACTGCGCGCCGACGCCTGCCAGGTAGCTGCGTTCGGCCTCGGGGATGCCCAGGCGCTCAAAGGTGTTCTTGATGTCGTCGGGCACCGACTCCCAGTCGTGCTTTTGGTCGGTGTTGGGCTTGACGTAGGTGACGATGTTGTCCATGTCCAGGCCCTCGATGGAGGGGCCCCACGTCGGGTCGGGGAAACGATTGAAGATCTCGAGGGACTTTAAGCGCAGGTCGAGCATCCACTGCGGCTCGTCCTTCTTTGCGCTGATCTCGCGCACGATGTCGGGCGTGATACCGGCGTCGAGGCGCTCGAATCCCTCCTCGCCATAGGTGAAGTCGTAGAGGCTGCGGTCGATGTCCGCGACCTCGGTGCGGTTCTTGGTCATTGCGTCGCCCCTTTACGCCTGCTGCTCGGCAGCGGCGGCCTCGGCCTGGGCGCGCTGCTCGGCGGCCTCGCGCTCGAAGGTCTCAAAGCCGTTCTTGTCGATCCAGGGGATCAGCGAGGCGTCGTCCTCGCGTACGATGTGGCCCTTGACCATAACGTGGACGCGGTCGACATCCAGGTGCTCCAGGATACGCGTGTTGTGCGTGATGATGAGCATGGAGCCGTCGCAGCTCTTGCGGTAGGCGTCCATGCCGTGGCTGACGGTGGAAAGGGCGTCGACGTCCAGGCCGGAGTCGGTTTCGTCCAGGATGGCGAGCTTGGGCTGCAGCAGCAGAAGCTGGAGCATCTCGACCTTCTTTTTCTCGCCGCCCGAGAAGCCCACGCCCAGCTCACGGTTGAGGTAGGCGGTGTCCATGTTGAGCTCGGCCGCGAGCTCCTTGACGCGACGGCGGAACTCCTTGCCCTTCATCTCCAGGCCGGGGCGGCCGGCGATGCTGGCACGCAAAAAGCTCGACAGCGGCACGCCCGGGATCTCGACCGGGGCCTGGAAGCTCAGAAACAGGCCGGCGCGCGAACGCTTGTCGGTGGTGAGCTCGGTGATGTCCTGGCCGTCAAAGACGATGCGGCCGTCGTTGACGGTATAGACGGAGTCGCCCATGACCAGGTGGCCGAGGGTGGACTTGCCGGCGCCGTTGGGGCCCATCAGCACGTGGGTCTCACCGGCGGCGACGTTGAGGTTGACATTGTGGAGGATGGTCTTCTCGTCCACGGAGGCGGTCAGACCTTCGATGGAAAGCAGCGGATTTGCGCTCATGCTGTCCCTCTCTGTATATGGTGTACTCATAGGTGTACTAAACCCTAGGAATCTTCTCGGAATAAAGTTACTATGGGTTCGGCGTTAGTCAAGGGAAAACCCGACTAATCCACTCGACTTTTCAAATTCTGGGACAAAATAACCTGTTGTGTTTGTCCCATTTACTTAAGATTTGGGACAAACAAAGCTGGTTATGTTGTCCCAGATGCGATGGGAGGGTAGGTATGCTCATTTCTTCCAAGGGCCGCTATGCCCTCCGACTGATGATCTATATCGCGGCGCTGGGCGACGCCGAGGGCAAGATTGCCTTGCGCGAGGTTGCCGACCGCGAGCGCATTTCGCAGAAGTATCTGGAGCAGCTGGTGCGTCCGCTTATGAAGGCGGACCTGCTTAAGAGCGTGCGTGGCAAGGGCGGCGGCTACATGATGGCCAAGGACCCGGCCGAGGTGCGTGCCGGCGACATCTTGCGTGCCGTTGAGGGCAGCACGGCTCCGGTGGCGTGCGATGGCATCGACAACAGCTGCGCCCGCAGTGACTTGTGTTCCACCGTCAAGTTCTGGCGTGGTCTGGATGACGTGATCGAAAAGTACGTCGACGGCGTGACGTTGGCCGACCTGGCCGCCGTCCCCGAGATCAACTTTGACATTAAGCTGTAGGGCTGCAAATGGCATCTCTCGACAAGGTGTATAAGCAAATCGAAGTTTTTGCTCGGGAATGTGACGCCGAGACGGTCGTGTTGTTTGGTTCTCGTGCTCGAGGCGACAACTTGCCCAAGAGCGATATTGACATCGCCGTAGCAGGTTGCCGGGATTTCGGCCGTTTCTCATATTTGATCGAGGAACATCTTGATACTCTTTTAGATGTAGATGTCGTCAATCTTGATGAGCCCTTATCGCAGCAATTGCTCGATGAAATTGCCAGGGATGGTGTGATTCTGTATGAAAAAATATGAGAACTTTGCCAGCGCCTTGGCGAATCTTGAGGATGCGCCCAATCAGGATCTCAACAATGATTTTGTTCAGAGTGGATTGATTAATAAGTTCAATCTTCAATTTGAACTGAGCTGGAAGCTCCTTAAGCGTCTGCTCGAGTATGAGGGCGCCACGCTTGCCGCGTCGGGGTCTCCTCGTGCCATCTTGAAGGAGTCCTACCGATTCTACGACTTTATTGATGAGGCAGCCTGGCTGGATATGCTCAGAGACCGCAATACGAACGTCCATATCTACGACAACAAGCTCGCTCAAGATTTGATTCAGCGCATCTTGAACGTCTATATTCCCGCTTTCTGTCAGTTGAGAGACGGGCTGACGAAACGTTACGGCGAGCTTCTGTTGGCGCCCGACGACCAGTTTGTCTAATTCCTTAAGATTTCGCGGAGGGTTGTTGCCGTTTACCGAGGGGTTGTTGTGCAACAACGGACGAGCTGCAATACTGATTCTATCTTTGCAAACTGCACTTTAACTACACCAATGCAGGGAGGATCTTATGCAGCCCAAGCATTCTGCTATTGTCGCGGGCCTGACGCTGGCGCTTTCGTTTGGCGCCATTTCCGCGCCGGCACCCGCCGCTGCCGAGGAGCCCACGCCGGGCGTTGCCTCGGATGCCACCGATATCGATAAGGGTCTCTACACCCAGCAGTCCTTCTCGGGCGTGCTGAGGTCGGTCCAGGGCGTTTCGTTTGTCAACGTGACTCCCGAGATGAAGTACTTCACCAAATATGAGAGCCATGGCAACTATAACCAGGGCTTTTCGTATGGTGACGGCTACAACGCGCTGGGTTATTACCAGTTCGACCGTCGTTGGTCGCTCATCCCGTTTATGAAGCAGGCCTACAACTACAACCCCGAAAAATACAGCATGCTCAAGGATGCGATTGATCGCGGCAGCGAGATTTCCAACGCGAGCAATGTCATGTACGAGAACGGTCAGCTCACCGAACTGGGCCGTATTGCGCAGGAGGCCTTCCAGGGCGCTTATAACATCGACCCTGCTGAGTTTTCGGCTCTGCAGGATGCGTATGCGTACAACTCGTACTATGCGGTGACCGAGGCGTGGCTCAAGAGCGGCCTTGGTATTGATATTTCGGGCCGTGCCGATTGCGTCAAGGGTATGGTGTGGAGCATCACCAACATGTGTGGCACCGGTGGCTGCAGGGACTTCTTCCGCTGGGCGAATCTTTCTAATGATATGACTGACCGTGAGTTTGTGACGGCGCTCTCCAATAGCGTGGTCAACAATGTCGCCACCAAGTATTCGAGTCAGCCCCAGTATCATGAGGGCTGGAATAATCGTTATAAGAATGAGCTGAAGGACTGCTTGGTTTTTATCGCCGAGGATGAGGCTGCCGCTGCGACGCCAGTGCAGCCCGAGCCTACGCCGGCGCCCTCGCCGACACCTGATTCGAATGACGACTCGAGTGACGATGCCAACGATGACAGGATGGATGCGCCCTCGACCGATGCTGACGGTAATGGCTCTGCTGGTGGCACTACCAACGACGGCTCTACCTCGAACGGCTCCGATTTGAACGGCTCTGCTGCGGGCGATTCGTCTTCAAGCTCTGCCGGCAATACGGACAGCGACGCTTCTGGTTCGACCGACGCTGACACCTCTAACTCATCCACCGGCTCGAGCGATTCGTCCGTTGGCACCGGCTCTAACAACGGCTCCGGCTCTGACGCAACCCCTGATTCCGATGCTTCCAAGGACGACTCGAATAAGGCGCCGGACGCTCCCGTTGCTTCGCCGGACAAGAAGCCTTCTTTCTCCGAGCAGCTTGGTTCTACGCTGGGTTCTTCGCTGATGGCTGGCGTCAATAAGGGCTCGGCCCAGAACAAGGACAACTCTGATCAGGGTTCCACGGAAAAGACCGAGGCCGCAAGGGACGACTCCAAGGACAAGGCTTCCGAGAAGACCGAATCCGATAAGGGTTCTAGCTCTGAGGAGAAGGGCGACAAGTCCGAACAGGAGAAGGACGAGGATAAGAAGTCTGAATCTGAGGAGAAGGACGAGAGCAAGACCGAGGGCGAAAAGAAACAGTCCGAAGACGACGACAAGAGCGGTGCTGACAACCAGAATCAGGAGCAAAATGACTCCAAAACGGTGACCACCACGACCACGACGACTACAGCTACCAAGTCCTCGGGTGGCAACATGCCCAAGACGGGCGATCTGATTGTGATGGCGAGCCTTGCCAGCGCGAGCTTGGCCACACTGGGCGCTACGTCTATCGTAAGTGGTAAGCATAAGCTCGATCAGCAGAAGAAGGCTTCTGGGGAGGACGGCTCGGAGGAGTAGCCTCTCGGTTGCCAGATAACTAAAGAATCGGGACGGGGTCCGGTGCGAATGCGTCGGGCCCCGTTTTGTTGTGCAACGATTAGTTGTGCCCCCTCACGCCTCTTGTTGCTACCGTTGCCCGATATGTTTGCGCGGTGACATCGGTACATGCGATGCGGTCTTTACAATTGGCGTCGTGCTGCGATTTAGGGGGAACGTTTTGGTGTCTGAACAGGCAAATAATGGTTGTGCTGCCGGCTTTGACGTGCGTTTGATTGGCTGTGTCGACGATGCAGTTTTGCCCATTGGTATGCACGACTATGCGGAGGCTCTTGGTTGCTGCACGCTGGTCGACAAGACCATGTTTATTGCCGATGTGTTGGACTGCGACGCGTCCGTTGTGGTGTGCTGTCGACCCGAGGGTTTTGGCAAGAGCATGAACTTGTCGATGCTCAGGGCTTTTCTGGAGCGTCCAGCGGTCGGTCGCGCTGGTCAGCGTTTGTTTGCCGATGCTCAGATTTGGGATGCAGACGGCGGGCGCTATCGGGATGAGTATGCTTGCTATCCGGTGATATCGCTGGACTTTTCTGGCGCTGCGAGGCGTGGCACCGATGTTGCCGACGTCGTGCGCGATGCTCTTTCGGACGAGTGCGCTCGCCTGCTGGCGCTTTTGGAGGCTCCGGATTTAGCTCGAGACAAGGTACGTCACATCGAACTCGTTGCGCGTGGCGCGGCGAGCGAGGATGAGGTCGCCTCGGTGCTTGGCGTGCTCATTGAGCTGCTGGAGATGGCCTGCGATGAGCAGGTTGTATTGCTCGTTGATGGGTACGATGCGGCATGGTTGGGCCGTGCAAGCGCGAGGGGCGCTTCCGGTGCCGATCCGGCAGGGCTATTCGATCGTGTGCTTTTCGACGCCATTGCCGCTGCGCGCGATTCGTTGCGGCTGACGTGTCTGATGGGGGAGTATCCCGGCCCTGCCGAAGCGGCGCTTTCTTTGCATGGCTGCTCGTATTGTCTGACGACGCCGCTTTCGACCTGGTGTGACCGTTGTTTCGGCTTTTCGGATGCCGAGGTCCAGGCTCTGTTGAATCATGCTGGGCGCGAGGAATACCTGGATGATGCGCGTGAATGGCTCGAGGGATATCGGTTTGGTAGGGCCTATTGCTCGAGTCCGGCGCGTGTGATCGGCTTTCTGGACCGAGGCTGCACGGCGCCCGTGCGCACCGATCTGTATGGATATGCCGATTGCCTGAGTAGGGTAGTTGCCGGGTGGAATCTCGAGCGTCTTTCGGTCTTGTTCGATTTGCTCGAGGCCCATGGGTGCGCTGAGGTCCCGCTTTGTTTGGCCACTGCAGAGCTAGATGTCTCGCCTGACGATGGCATGTGGACAGCGCTATATCTGTCCGGTTTTCTCACGACGGATATGACTGAGGAGCCAGAACATGGCAATCGCCTCCGTGCCTTGCGGTTGCCCAATAACGAGCTTCGCCAGGCCTTGCGTCTAGTGATTGTTGAGTGGTTTGAGTGCGCTGCCGAAGACATTCGAGACGTCGATGCGTTTCGCGACGGGTTGTGCCGTGGGGACGAGGATACGGTGAGGCGGGCGCTAAGCCGCATCCTGGGAGATGCGGGAATCGGTGCGACCGACCCAGATACACCGCTGCCATATCACCTACTCTTGCAAGGACTCTGCTTTGGATTGCCGGGCTATGCCAATTCTGCTTCGAGGCGAAAGTGTGGCGCGGATCGCTGGGACATCCAGGTTTTTCCTACGGGCGCCGTGTTCGACATAGCCGATACGATCGGTATGCTCGATGAACGTCCGCTGATAACGATCAACATGATGTATGACCCCGGTGTGGATGCGCTGGGCCTGGAATTGCTGGCCGTGCAGGCGCTGCTCGACATAGAGCGTGACGGCATCGACGAAATCCGTGTGCCGCGCCCCGGCGTGGGTCGCATGCGCTGGGGGTTCGGTTTTGATGGGCAGCATGTGGCTACGGTGTGCCAGCTGCTTTAAGCGCCGAGGTGTTTCCGGCTTCCGTTACTCGGTGTCCTTCATGGGCGGCATGGGCTTCCAGTCGGGGTCCTTGATGATCTTGCGGGCGTCCTTCATGCCGCGGCGCAGCGCCGGAATGCCGGTCTTAAAGCACTTATCGACCGCAGCTAGGCGAATGAATTCCTTGCAGAAGGTCGCGGCATTGCCCAGGCGGAACAGCATGGGGTGGTAGTCACCGTAGATCTGCATATAGCGGGCGAGGAAGCCTCGGTTGCGCATGATGTAGTAGCGGTTGGTGTCGCTCGTAGAGTTGAGCTGGCGCTTGCCGGCGATGTCCCAGTTAGAGACGGCGCGGGCGCGCTTGAGCACCACGTCGGCAACAACGGCGGCGGGGAAGTGCTGGCTGGCCACGTAGCCGTAGCAGGCATCGTCGCCGTAGATGAAGAAGCGCGCGTCGGGCAGGCCAATCTTGTCGACCACGCGGCGCGAGAACATGCCGCCCTCAAAGCACAGCTGGTTCATGGCGCGGTAGCCCTCGGGACCCAGATCCCACTTGGCGATGGGGTTAGGGATGCCGAGCGAAAGGATGAGCTGGTACTGCCAAAAGAAAGCGCCGCCGTCAAAGTCCAGGCGCGAACCCTGGATGACATCGTAGCGGTCGGTCCACTTGGCAAGACGCTCGATGCCTTCGGGGATGACGAGCACGTCGTCGTCCATCACCCAGAACCACTGGGCGCCCAGGTCGTAGGCGCATTTGGTGCCGGCGGAAAAGCCGCCCGCGCCGCCGCCGTTTTCGAGCTGCGGGGCGTAGATGACACGGTCGGTGCCGCCCTTCGCGTCG
>CABUOF010000053.1 GCA_902493125.1 uncultured Collinsella sp.
GCGACCTCGGTCATCATTCTGCCCAACAACGGCAACATCCGTATGGCCGCCGAGGCCGCTGCCTCAGCCTGTACCGACAAGAAGGTCGCCGTCGTTCCCACCAAGACCGTTCCGCAGGCCTTCTCCGCGCTGTTCGCCGTCCTGCCCGATTCCGAGCTCGAGGATGCCGTTGCCGCTATGGTCGACGCCATCAGCGAGGTCCGCGATGGCGAGGTCACCCGCGCCGTGCGCGATTCCAGCGCCTCTGACGGCTCGCCGATTCACTCCGGTGACGTCATGGGTATCATCGCCGGCTCCATCGATGTGGTCGGCTCCGACGTGAAGCAGGTCACGCTCGATTGCATCAACCGCATGCAGGAGGAAGAGGAGGGTGACGCGCTGACGATTCTGGCCGGCGAGGAGCTGTCCGATGAGGCCTTCCAGGAGATCGTCGACGCCATTGAGGAGGCTCAGCCCGACCTGGAGATCGACGCCCATCGTGGCGAGCAGCCGCTCTATCCCGTGATCTTCTCGATCGAGTAGGCAACTGCCCATGTCCGAGCTGTGCTCCGTGCCGCGCGTCTCGGAGCGCTTTGCCCAGAGCAATGCGCTCGACGAGGATATCGCGCGACTCAAATATGTTTCGGGTAAACGTGAGGAGGCCCTTCGCCGTCTGGGAATTCGGACGGTGGGGGACCTCCTTCTCCATATTCCTCATCGATACCTCGACTTTACCCGTTCGTGGTCCATCGAGATGGCGCCCATCGGTACCGTGTGCACCATCATCGCCACGGTCGACCGCATCGTCCAAAAGCAGCCGCGTCCGCGCATGCAGGTGACCGAGGTCTCACTCGTTGACGAGACGGGCGTGCTGCAGGTCGCCTTTTTCCGCCAGCCATGGATTGCCCAGCAGTTTAAGCAGGGAGACCGCCTGGCCGTGATGGGTAAGGTCGAGTTTGCCTACGGTTTTAAGCAGATGGCCTCGCCGCATTTCGAAAAGCTCGAGGACGGGCGCGCCGCAGGCACCATTCTGCCGGTCCATTACGTGAGTGATGGCGTGAGCCAGGCGTGGATGCGCCGCATCGTTAGCGGCGCGCTCGAGGTCGTCGGCAATCCGTTCGATCCGATTCCCGCGCCGCTGCGCGCAAAGCGGAAGCTCATGAGCAATGCCCGCGCGTTGCGTTCGATCCACTTTCCCTCGAGCATGGCTGAGCGCGACATCGCACGCCGGCGTCTTGCCTACGAGGAGTGCCTCTACCTGCAGCTGGCGCTGCGTCTGCGCAACGACGGCGGACTGGTCGATGTGGTGCCCTATGCCCACACCGCGGGCGAGCATCTGGGCGCGCTTAAACAGGCCCTTCCGTTTTCGCTGAGCGACGAGCAGGAGGCCGCATTCCAAGACATCCTGCATGACATGTGCGATGGCGGGCGCGTGATGAACCGTCTGCTGCTGGGCGATGTCGGTACCGGTAAGACCGCCGTTGCCGCCTGTGCGCTGGCTGTGGCTGCCGATAGCGGCACGCAGGCCTGCGCTATGGCGCCCACGGGCGTGCTGGCGCGCCAATATGCTGATAAGACCGGCCCCTTGCTCTCTCAGGCCGGTATAACGTGGGCGCTGCTGACGGGTGCCACTCCGGCGGCCGAGCGCGAGCGGATCCATGAGCAGCTGCAGTCCGGCGAGCTCGATGTCCTCTTTGGCACCCATGCGGTCCTTTCGGATGACGTTACGTTCAAGCATCTGTCGCTTGTTGTCATCGACGAGCAACACCGCTTTGGCGTAGGCCAGCGCAACGCCCTACGCGCGAAGGGCCCCGGTGCCGATCTGCTCGTTATGACGGCAACGCCCATCCCGCGTACGCTGGCGCTTTCGGTCTACGGCGATCTGGACACGAGCATCATCCGCCATCGGCCAGTCCCTGGCGCCGGCGTGACGACACGCGTGCTCACCGAGTCGAGCCGTGACCTCGCCTATGGCGCCATCCGCGAGGCGCATGAAAAGGGTCAGCAGGCCTACGTGATTTGCCCGCTCGTGGAGCCGAGTGACTCGGCCGATGAACTGGAAGACGTGCCCGGTATCGCCCGCGACGACGAGGGCCGCGTGACGGTCCCCGTGCCGCTGCACGATACGGCGACCGAGCTCGACCGACTGCGTCTGGCGTTGCCGGGGCTTACCGTCGAGCGCCTTCACGGCCGTATGCCAGCGGGGGAGAAGGACCAGGTTATCGATGCCTTCAAGCGTGGCGAGATTGACGTGCTTGTCTCGACTACGGTGGTCGAGGTGGGCGTCGACGTGCCCAACGCCACCGTCATGGTCATCGAAAACGGCGAGCGCTTTGGTTTGGCTGCCCTGCATCAGCTGCGCGGCCGCGTGGGCCGTGGCGGCGTGTCGGGCACGTGCCTGGTCATGACGCACTCCAAGGGCAACGGCGGCGCATCGGCGGCGCAAGATCGTCTGCAATCGCTCGAAAAAACCTCGGATGGCTTTACGCTCGCCCAGATGGACCTGCGTCTGCGCCACGAGGGCGAAATCCTGGGGTACCGTCAGCATGGCGGTGTGACCTTTGTCGACCTGGATGCCGACGAGGAGCTGATCGAGTGGGCCCATTTGGACGCGGTCGAGCTCTTGCGGTATGCTTGCACCCTTGACTCCGTGGCGACGCGCCCCCTGCGCGATGCGGTCGCCATGCGATATCGACACATTTTTAAGGAGGTCAGCGGAGGATGAGAATCATCGGCGGCGAATGGCGCGGTCGTAAGATCGAGGAGCCCCGTGGCCGCGATGTCACCCGCCCCACGACTGATCGCGTGCGCGAGGCGTGCGCATCTATGGTCATGTCGGCATTCGATTTCGATTTGGACGAGGTTCGCGTGCTAGACGCTTTTGGCGGCTCCGGTGCCTTAGGGTTAGAGATGCTCTCTCGTGGGGCCCGCTCGCTCACGACGTTCGAGATCGATCGCAACGCCGCGCGGCTCATTACCAAGAATATCGAGTCGCTCTGCCGTGACCGTGCGCGCTGGCGCGTGGTGACGGGTGACGTGCTGGCGAGCGCCTCGCGCGGCCGCGTGCCGGGCGGCCCCTTTGATCTGGTCCTGCTCGACCCGCCCTATGCTTTTGGTGCCGAGCCGGTCGAGGAACTGCTGCAGAACCTGGCTCAGCAGGGTCTGCTCACCCCGGGCGCCTATGCTCTGTTTGAGCATGCTGCCGCCGACGCGGGTGCACATCCTGCCGGCTTTGTAACCGTGCGTAAGAAACGCTATGGCAT
This sequence comes from uncultured Collinsella sp., assembly GCA_902493125.1. Taxonomy (GTDB): domain Bacteria; phylum Actinomycetota; class Coriobacteriia; order Coriobacteriales; family Coriobacteriaceae; genus Collinsella. The sequence continues at coordinate 3,243 of CABUOF010000053.1, forward strand.
CACCTCGGTCGACCTGCTCCGTTGGGTCGGCGAGGGCGAGGATGACGACATCGCCACCGATGCCGATGACAGCGACGGCACGACGTTTCAGGAGGATGCCCATGAGTGACACCATTAATCGCGTCATCGTTCCGGGTACCTTCGATCCCATTACGTTTGGCCATATCGACGTCATCCGACGCGCCCGCCGCATTTTTCCCAGTGTGATCGTGGCCGTTGCCGAGTCGCAGGGCAAAAACGGCGTGGGTACCACTTTCACGCTCGATGAACGCGTGGCGCTGGCCCGTGAGGCACTCGGTGATATTGATGGCGTCGAGGTCCTGCCCTTTACTGGACTGCTCGTCGACTTTGCTCGCGAGCAGGGTGCCGGTGCCGTGGTCAAGGGCCTGCGCGCCATGACCGACTTTGAGTATGAGCTGCAGCAAGCCGACCTCAACTACCGCTTGGATAACGAGCTGGAGTCCATCTTTGTCATGAGTGCTCCGCAGTATGGCTACATCTCGAGCTCGGTGGTACGCCAGATCGCCTCGCTCGGTAGTGACGTTTCGACGTTTGTGCCGGCTAATGTGGTCGAGGCGCTTAAACATCGCTTTTCGTGACGTTTTTTATTGCCAGGTGGCATGTGGTAAACTAGCACGATGATATGTTACCTATGAAAGGAGACCGGATGCCGGGCGAGAATTTTCCTGGCGATAGGATCGTCAGCTTGGTCGATGAGCTCGAAGGGCTGATCGAGGAAGCCAAGCCGCCTTTCGGCAAGAACGCTCAGTTCAAGGTCATCGACGCCGACGTGTTCTTCAACATCCTCGACGAGATCCGCATGAGCTATCCCGAGGAGTGGCAGAAGTCCCGCCGTATTCTTAAGGAGCGCGAGGAGCTTATGGCTTCCGCCGCCGCTCAGGCCGATTCCATCATCGCCGACGCTCAGCAGCAGGCCCTCACCATTGCCGGTGAGCAGGAGATCGTCCGCCTTGCGCAGCAGCAGGCCGACGACATCCGCGATCGTGCCCAGCAGTATGAGCGCGAGACGCGTTATGCTGCCGAGGACTACGCAGAGCAGGTCTTTACGCACCTGGAGGAGAACCTTAAGAGCCTGACCGGCACCGTTACCCGTTGCCGTCAGCAGCTCAACGAGGGTGCCGCCCAACAGAATGGTCAGTGGTAATGGCTGAGTTCCCGAGCGTTACCGTCGATCTTTCCGAGCAGCTCGAGTTTCCTGGAGATTCATATCCGCTGACCGGTAAGGTTGATGTCGCCACGTACACGGTGGGCGAGAAGGAGTATCAGCTACAGGACGGCATCGACTATGACGTTGTCTTTACCAATGCCGGTACCGGTGTCTTGCTCACGGGCATGGTTCGCGCGCATGCCACCGGCGAGTGCGACCGTTGCTTGGAACCCGCCTCGTTTGATATCGCCGGCGAGATCGAGGAGTTCTACCTCTTTGAGGAGCCCGAGGATCCCGAGGCCTACGAGGATGGCTACGAGCTCCTGGGTGAGGATCGCATCGTCGATCTGGGCGAGCCCATCAATGACGCGGTCGTTATGGACATGCCGTTTGTGGTGCTCTGCAAGCCCGATTGCCGCGGTCTGTGCCCCACTTGCGGTTGCAATCTCAACGTTGAGCAATGCGATTGCGCCTCCCAGGCAGAGGCAGAATGGGCCGCTGCCACGGAAAATCCATTTGCAGCATTGAAGAATCTCAAGCTTGATGAGTAAAACTGTGGTAGTATCGCTACTTGCGCGTAATCGCCACACTGGATAGTTCATAAGGAAGGTCACTATGCCCGTACCTAAACAAAAGCAGGGTCGTATCCGCACTCACACCCGTCGTTCCGCCAACATGAAGATCTCGGCTGCGGCTCAGTCCACGTGCCCCCGTTGCGGTGCTGTCAAGCTCCCGCATCACGTGTGCCCCAGCTGCGGTTTCTACAAGGACCGCGAGGTTATCGTTACCGAGTAACGGTATACTCTGGATACGATGCCGTTCCAACTGGAACCACAATGGCCGGCTCATTGAGTCGGCCATTTTTGTATAAGGAGCATGTATATGAGTAACGTTCGCGTTTGTGTAGACGTTGTGGGCGGAGACGAGAAACCTCAGGTTGTTCTCGATGGTATCGAGGCTGCGCTTGCCGCCGATCCCGATATCGAGGTCTTGGCAGCTGGCCCCGCCGATATCGTCAATCCCTTTGCAGCTTCTCACGCACGTGTTGAGGCCCTTGAGGCACCTGACGTTATCGCCATGGATGACGATCCCATCCGCGCCGTGATGACCAAACGCAAGTCTTCGATCGTGCTGTCGTGCCGCGCCATTAAGAAGGGCAACGCGGATGCGTTCTTCTCCGCCGGCTCGACCGGTGCCATGACCGCCGCTGCCACCGCCTACGTGACGCCGTTTAGGTATCAGGCCGAAGGCAAGAAGCAGCCGGTGCGCCCCTGTCTGACCAATGCGCTGCCAAATCGCGCCGGTGGTCTGACGGTGCTGTGCGACATGGGTGCCAACCCCGATGTCGAGGTTGACGATATGGTGCGCTTTGCGCAGATGGGCAGCGCCTATGCCCGCGTCGTCCTGGGTATTGAGCATCCCCGTGTGGGCCTGCTCGCCAATGGCACCGAGGACGAGAAGGGTTCCAACTTCACCAAGGCCTGTTTCCCTGCTATGAAGGCCGCGGTTCCGGGCTTTGTTGGTAACTGCGAGGGAACGGACATCACCTCGGGCAATTTCGATGTCGTCGTTGCCGATGGCATGTCGGGCAATATTGCGCTCAAGGCTACCGAGGGCGCTGCCAAGTTTTTGCTGCAGGAGCTCAAGGGCGCCTTTATGTCTTCGCTCGGCACCAAGATTGCCGCGCTGCTCATCAAAAAGCAGATGCGCGAGATTAAAGCCAAGCTTTCGGGCGACGCCAAGGGCGGCGCGATTCTTTTGGGCCTGCGCGGCGTGGTCTTGATCGGCCACGGCGCCACCTCGGTCGAGGCTGTCAAAAACGGTACGCTCGCGGCGGCCGAAGCCGTACGTGCCGGGCTGGTCGAGAATGTCGCCAACTCTATGGACGGTATCGTTTTATAAGAGCGAGTTAGAGCGCTGTTATGTGCTTCGCGGCGCACGTCGTGGGGTAGAATCAGAACCGTGTCTTGGTACCGCCCGGGCGGTACCATTCTTTTGGTATTCATGCACTATGAGAGGAAGCGCTATGGACCGCTCCGAAATCTTCGACAAAATCGCCGAGGTCGCTGCTGACGTTTTGGGCGTCGATGTTGCCGAAATTAGCGATGAGACCACCTTTGACGACCTCGATGCCAACTCGCTCGAGCGCCTGCAGCTGGTTACGGCTATCGAGGACGAGTTCAACCTCGAGATCGATGACGAGACGCTGCTCTCGCTCAACTCTGTCGCCGACGCCGTCGACGCGATCGAAAACGCCAGGGAGGCCTAGGTCTTGGCTTTGTCTGAACGACTTGCGCGCGCCCAGGAGATTCTGGGCCATGAGTTCAATAATAAGGTGCTGCTGCGCGCGGCACTCACGCATCCTTCGGCTGTCGAAGGCCAGCCGGTTTCTGCCAGCTATGAGCGCCTTGAGTTCTTGGGCGATTCCATTTTGGGCGCTGTGGTTGCACGCTCCCTGTTTGAGTCCTATCCCGAGTTTGACGAGGGCAAGCTTACCCGCTTGAAGGTGTCGCTCGTCTCGGGCGCTACGCTGTCCGAGGTTTCTCACGAGCTGGGCATCGACGACATCATCATCTTTGGCGCCTCCGAGACCGGTACCGGTGCGCGCGGCCTGCATTCGGCGCTCGAGAACGTCTACGAGTCGCTCGTGGGCGCGCTGTATCTGGATGCCGGCTGGGATGTTGCGGCGGAGTTCATTCACCGTACGCTTAAGCCGCATTTGGCTTCCGAGCGTGCCGAGCATCCTGCGAACCCCAAGTCGTTTTTGCAGGAGTGCGTGCAGGCCGACGGTCACGAGCCCCCGGCGTATAAGCTCGTTGGCTCCGAGGGCCCGGCGCATGCGCCCACCTTTACCGCCGTGGTGTTGATCGATGGTATTCGCCAGGGTCGCGGTTCCGGCTCCTCAAAGAAGGAAGCCGAGGGAGCCGCCGCGCTCGAAGCGCTCGACCGCTTGGGTTACACCACCAACGGCGTGATTCTGAACAAGAAGCACGTGTAAGCGAGGAACCGTGTATCTCAAGTCCCTCACGCTCAAAGGGTTCAAGTCGTTTGCCGACCGCGCCCATATGACGTTTGAGCCGGGCCTGACCGTCATCGTCGGTCCCAACGGCTCGGGAAAATCGAACATCTCCGACTCAATTCTGTGGGTCCTGGGCGAGCAGAGCGCCAAGCAGCTGCGCGGCCAGGCCATGGAGGACGTCATCTTCTCGGGCTCGTCAGCGCGCAAGCCGGTGGGTGTCGCCGAGGTCACGCTTGTGCTCGATAACTCGGACCATATGCTGCCCGTCGATTTTGACGAGGTCGCCATCACCCGCCGCATGTATCGCTCGGGCGAAAGCGAGTACCTCATCAACTCGAGTCCGTGCCGCCTGATGGACATTCAGGACATCCTGCACGATTCGGGCCTGGGCAAGGATACGCATTCCATCATCAGCCAGGGCAAGCTCGACGCCATTTTGCAGAGCCGCCCCGAGGAGCGCCGCGCCCTCATCGAGGAGGCCGCCGGCATCTCCAAGCACAAGCGCCGCAAGGAGCGTGCGCTCAAAAAGATTAAGTCGATGGACGAGCACCTGACGCGTGCCCGCGACATCAATAAGGAAATCGCCCGTCAGCTGCGACCGCTGGAGCGTCAGGTCGATCGCGCGCGCAAGTACAAAGAGCTGTCCTCGCGCGCGAACGAGCTTACGCAGATGCTGGCCGTCGATGAGCTGCGTTCGCTGCAGTCGCAGTGGAACGACCTGGAGAGCCGCTCCAAGGAGGGCGCGGCCGAGCTTGAGCTTGCGCAGTACCGCTTGGGCGAAAAGGAGCGCGAGCTCGAGAAGCTCCAGGTCATGCTCGAGGAAAAGGGCCTGTTTGTGGGCGACCTGGGCGAGCAGCGCCGTCATATGCAAGATGTGGTCGGCCGCATTAACTCCGACATGCGCCTGCTCGAGGAAAAGGGCCACAACATGGTGTCGCGCCTGTCTGACATGCGCGGTCAGATTTCGAGCTCCGAGCATCAGCGTCGTCGTGTGGTCGAGGAGCTCGAGGACGCGCGCGCCCAGCTTGAGGAAGTGACCGGCGCGCACATGCAGGCCCAGGAGGACGTTGACGCCGCCGGTCCTGCCGCTGCTGAGCTCCACGAGCGTCGCGTGGCGCTCGACAATCAGATTTCGCAGCTCACGCGCGAGCAACGCGATGTGCAGCGCGTGGCCGATAATGCCGCGCTCGAGCTCGCCAAGGTGAAGGACTCGCTGAGCAATGCCGAGGTCGAGGACAACATGTATGCCTCGCGCCTGGAGCAGATCGATGAACAGCTCGAGGAGGTCACGGCCTCGCTCGAGAGCCGTCGCGACCGCGCCGAGGAGCTTGAGGGCGCTCTTGAGGAGGCGCGCCAGGCCCAGGTCGATGCGCGTGAGGCCACCGAGACGGCACGCGCGGCCCTGAAGGACCTGCGTGCCCGTGAGAGCGAGGCACGCAACAAGTTATCCGAGGTGCGCTCGGAGCTTGCCAGCCAAAAGAAGCTTGATGCGCGCATGGCCGACAGCTCGCCGCTCGTGAGCCGTCTGGTGGGTGCGCTTGGCGATGACGTAATGGGTCGCCTGGGCGATGTGCTCGAAGCCCCTCGCGAGCTTGAGGGCCTGGTTGAGCAATTGCTCGCCGGCGATATCGATGCGCTGCTGTTTGATGACGCCGCCAAGCTTGAGCGTGCCGGTCGTGCGGCTCTGGACCAAAAGAAGGCCTCAGGCGAAGCACTGCTGGTGGCGCGCGGCGTGAGCGGCTCTACCGCCGCTGAGGGCGCTGCCGGTATCCGCTTGGTTGATCGTCTGTCCGTGCGCGCAGGCTACGGACCCGTCGTCGAGGCGCTGCTCGGCGGCTATTACGTAGTGGACGATCTTTCTGCCGCGCTTTCGGCGCCGGTCGTTGACGGCGTGACTTACGTGACCCCCGATGGCGCCCGCGTCGCCTGCGGCGGCCTGGTACGCGTGGGCCTCGATGCCGGCGAGGCCTCGGGTGCTCTGGAGCGCAAGCGTCGCATTCGCGAGCTGGAGGGCCTGGAGCCCGATCTGGCTGCCGTGTTTGAGCATGTGTCGGATCAGGTCGTCGAGGCCAATGCGGCCGTCGAAGAGGCGCGTGCCGCTGAGGGCGATGCCGCCGGCGAGATCGCCCGTCTTGAAGGCGAGCGCCGCTCGCTGCTCTCCGAGATCGGCCGCTTGGAGCAAAGCGCCAACACTGCCGAGGTCGAGCGCGTGCGCATCTCCAAGCGCCGCGAGCAGGCCTCCGAGGCCGTTCGCGCTTCGCGCCCGCGCGTGGACGAGCTCACCCGTTCGCGTGACGAGGCTCGCGCGCAGGCAAGCGATCTGGGCTTGCAGATTGCCGAGGCCAACGACGAACTCGACCGCGTTCGCCGTGACGATTCCGAGGCTGCCGGCAAGCTCGCCGACGCCAAGGTTCGCCTAGCCCAGACGAGCGAACGCCTGCGTTCGCTGAAGGGCCGCGTGCCCGACCTTGAGCATCGTCTTGAGGGCATCGACCGTCGTATCCGCGGAACACGCCAGGCCTCGCGCTCGCTCGAGCTGCTGCGCCTGCGCGTCGACCCCATGCACGAGCGCTATTCGGCCCTGCTGGAGCGTGCCTCGGATTGGGCTGCGCGTCTGCGTGACCAGGCTTCGCTCGAGGAGGCGGACTCCGCTTCGCTCAAGAAGACCATCGAGGATGCCAAGGCAGAGGTTGCCCGCGCTAAGGAGCGAGTCGATACCGCCTCTGCCACGCAAAACGAGTTCAAGGTCGCGCGTGGCAAGCTCGAGGTGCAGGTCGAAGCCGCCATTAAGGCCATTACCGCCGATGGCACCACGGTACTCGAGGAAGCGCTCATGCTTCCGGCGCCCACGGACCGCGATGCCGCCGAGCGTGAACTCAACCAGCTTGTGCGCCAGATCAACAACCTTGGTCCCGTTAACCAAGTTGCCATGGAGGAGTACGAGCAGCTCAAGCGCCGCGCCGACTACATCGAGGAGCAGCTGGCCGATCTGGAGAGCGCGCGCAAGGCGCTCACCAAGATCACGGTGGCCATCGACCGCAAGATGCGCAAGGCGTTCCTGGTGACGTTTGAGAAGGTCGACGCGAACTTCCGCGAGATCTTCGCTATGCTCTTCCCGGGCGGTCAGGCTCATTTGGAGATGACCGATCCCGAGCATCCTGCCGAGACGGGTATCGAGGTCGTGGCGCAGCCGCGCGGCAAGCGCATCACCAAGATGATGCTCATGTCGGGCGGCGAGAAGAGCCTGACGGCGCTCGCCCTGCTCTTTGCCGTGTATCGCACGCGCACGGTGCCGTTCTATGTACTGGACGAGGTCGAGGCGGCGCTCGACGACGCCAACCTGTCCAAGCTCATCGGCGCGCTCGATGTGTTGCGTTCCGATACGCAGCTCTTGGTTATCTCGCATCAGCGCCGTACTATGGAGGATGCTGACGTCCTCTACGGCGTCTCGATGCAAGCCGACGGCGTCAGTCGCGTCGTCTCGCAAAAACTCGATCGCGAAACCGGAAAGGTCGTGAATGCATAATGGGATTCTTCGATGCTCTCTCGCGCGGACTTGTGCGCAGCCGCGAGGCCCTCAACGAGGTCTTTTACTTTGGCGGCGAGGTCGACGAGGATTTTTGGGAGGACCTAGAGGACACCCTCGTTATGGGTGACATGGGTGCCGAGGTCGCGATCAAGGTGTCCGATGACCTGCGCGATGCCGCGGCCAAGAAGAACCTCAAGACCGCTCCGCAGCTTCGCCGTGCCCTGGCCGAGCAGCTTGAGCAGCACTTTGTGCCCATCGAGCGCGATCCGTTCTCCGATACGCCGAGCTGCGTGCTGTTTGTGGGCATTAACGGCGCTGGCAAGACCACGACGGTCGGTAAGATCGCGAGCGCCATGGCCGCCCGCGGCAAGAACGTCGTGATCGGCTCTGCCGATACGTTCCGCGCTGCCGCTATCGAGCAGCTCGATGTGTGGGGCCAGCGCGCTGGCGTCCCCGTCATCAAGCGCGACCGCGGCTCCGACCCGGCAAGTGTTTGCTACGACGTGCTCGACGAGGCCGACAAGCGCGGCAGCGACCTGGTGCTTATCGACACTGCCGGTCGTCTGCACACGAGCCCCGAGCTCATGCGGGAGCTTGCCAAGGTGGTTAACGTGACGCGTAAGCGCGCCGCCAATATGGCCGCCGGCCCCATGCTCGTCTCAGTCGTGCTCGTGATCGATGCCGCCACCGGCCAGAACGGTCTGAACCAGGCGCTCGAGTTTAACGAGGCGCTGGGCCTGGACGGTATTATCATGACTAAGCTCGACGGCACGGCTAAGGGCGGTATTGCCATGGCCGTGGCCGAGAAACTCAAGCTCCCGATCCTGCGCGTGGGCGTGGGCGAGCAGGTCGATGACCTGCAGGAGTTCAATGCCAAAGATTTCTGCCGCGCCCTGGTGGGCGAGTCCAATTAAGGAGTGACTAGTGTTTGATTCCCTGAGCGATCGCCTCAACGACACATTTGACCGCCTGCGTGGCAAGGGTAAGCTGACCGAGGCCGATATCACCTCGGCCATGCGCGACATTCGCATGGCGCTGCTCGAGGCCGACGTTAACTTTAAGGTCGTTAAGGAGTTCGTCGCCAAGACCAAGGAGCGCTGCATGACCGCAGAGGTCATGGAGTCGCTCTCTCCGGCGCAAAACGTCGTCAAGATCGTGCTCGACGAGCTCACCGAGATGCTCGGCTCCACCGAGAGCAAGCTCGTCTTTAGCAACCGCATTCCCAACGTCATCATGCTTGTTGGCCTGCAGGGCTCCGGTAAGACCACGGCGGCCGTAAAGCTGGCCTACCTGCTCAAGAAGCAGGGCCGCTCTCCGCTGCTCGCCGCATGCGACGTCTACCGTCCCGCCGCTGCCGACCAGCTGGCCACGCTCGGTGGAGAGATCGGCGTTCCGGTCTTCCGCGGTGACGGTGAGCACCCGATCGATATCGCCAAGGGCGCCATCCAGGAGGCCGTCGACCACCTGCGCGACGTGGTCATCGTCGATACCGCCGGTCGTCTGCAGATCGACGAGCAGATGATGCAGGAGGCCGTGGACATCAAGAAGGCCGTCAAGCCCGATCAGGTGCTGATGGTCGTCGATGCCATGACCGGTCAGGATATCGTCAACGTTGTCTCGACCTTTGCCGAGCGCACCGACTTTGACGGCGTGATTATCTCCAAGCTCGACGGTGATGCCCGTGGCGGCGGCGCGCTTTCCGTGCGCCAGGTGACCGGCAAGCCCATCAAGTTTGTGAGCATGGGCGAGAAACCCGATTCGCTGGAGCCGTTCTATCCCGACCGCATGGCCAAGCGCATTCTGGGCATGGGCGACGTTGTCGGCATTATCGAGAAGGCCCAGGAGGCGGCCGACGCCGAGCAGCTCGAGGCTGCCGAGCGTATGCTGCGCGAGGGCTTTACCATGAACGACATGCTCGACCAGATGAAGGCCGTCAAGAAGATGGGCGGCATGAAGGGCATCTTGGGCATGCTTCCCGGCGGCCAGCGCGCGCTCAACCAGATGGGCGGCAACCTGGACGAGGGCATCTTCGATAAGAACGAGGCCATCATCATGTCGATGACCAAGGAGGAGCGCCTTCGCCCCTCCATCATCAACGGTCAGCGCCGTGCCCGCATTGCCAAGGGCGCCGGCGTGACCCCCACCGAGGTCAATAGCCTTATGAAGCAGTGGGGCGAGATGAACAAGATGATGGGCCGCATGCGCACGATGGCCAATCAGGCGCAGGCCGGCGGCAAGAAGGGCAAGAAGGGTAAGAAGGGCAAAAAGATGCGCATGCCCAATATTCCCGGTCTGGATGCCATGGGCCTGGGCGGCATGGGCGGCCTGGGAACGGGCGGCCCCAAGTCCGATATGGACTTGCTGCGCCAGATGGAAGCGCAGATGCGTAATAAGAAGTAACGGCTTGATTGAGTCGTGTATGGCTAAGGCCGCCTGGATGGTATTCCAGGCGGCCTTAGCCGTTTGTTCGCTGGTTGTCGCACGCGTGGAAGCGCGTTCTCGACGAGGTGCTTGCCGCTAGTGGCAGCCGCAGCCTTCGTGCCCGTCATGGTCGTGGTGACCGTGGCAGCCGCAGGACTCGCCATGCTCGTGGATGTGCTCGTGATCATGTCCATGGCAGTCGCAGGTGGCCTCGCCGTTCTGTGCGAGCGTGCCGGCGATAAGGGCCTCGACACACGTATCGCAGCTGCCCTGCGCTCCCGCGTAGACGGTGATGCCCGCCTGGGCGAGCGCGTTGATGGCGCCACCGCCGATGCCGCCGCAGATGAGCGTGTCCACGTCGCCGTTGGCGAGTAGGCCCGCCAGAGCGCCGTGACCGGTGCCGCCGGTGCCCACGACCTGCTCGTTGAGCACCTTGCCGTCCTGAATGTCGTAGATCTTGAACTGCTCGCTGCGGCCAAAGTGCATAAAGATGTTGCCGTTGTCGTACGTGGTTGCCACCCTCATGGTGTCGACCTCCTTTGCTGGCCATGCGGCCGTTGTCGTGGTGATGGGGGAGTATGCGATATTGCCGCCCTCGATGACAATCGCCCGTCCATTGACCAACGCGTTTGCCACCTTGCGATGCGCGCGGCTGCAGATTGCCGCCA
>CABUOF010000054.1 GCA_902493125.1 uncultured Collinsella sp.
AGAATCGCCCCACGCTGCTGTGTGCCGCGCTGGCCGATAAGGACGTGGCGGGTATCGTTGATGTGCTGATCCCGGCTTTCCCGCGCGTGGTTGTGACCCAGACCGATTCCAATCGCGCCCTACCGGCAGAAGAGCTCGCCGCACTTGTGGACGCCGATAAGCTCGCGGGCGTTTACGCGAGCGTGCCCGCGGCCCTCGCGGCCCTCGATGCCGCAGACGAGCCCTTCGTAGCAGCTGGCACCATCACCCTAGCCGGCGAAGTAGCCGGCCTGCTCCGCTAACCCATCCCCTCATCAGTTGCGGTGAAATACGGACTGTTTTACAAGCCAGAGGCCTCAAACAGTCCGTATATCACCGCAACTCAAAAGCAGCTAATTTGGGATGGGGCCATTTTGGCTGCTCTGTGCCCCGAGTTGACTCGCTTGCCACGAAATGGGGCTATCTACTACGTTTTACCGACTTCCCTTGACCATGCCGAGAATCGCGAAATTAAAACCTCAGGTAGACGGCTTGTAAATTTTGCGAAAAGCCGGTTATGGTCGACCTGTACGGGTTAAACGTAGTAGATAGGCCGTTTTTATGGCGAAGCGTTGTCAGGATGCGGCAAAGGGCTGCCCCTTTGCCGCATTGCCTAGTCTAGGCGGACCGGATCATGGGCGTAGGCGTTGAGAATCTCGACGCCGGACTCGGTAACCAGGGCCAGGTCCTCGATGCGGACGCCGGTGCGGCCGGGGAGGTAGATGCCCGGCTCGATAGAGAAGGTCATGCCCGGCTCGACAACCTGCTCGTTGACGAGCGAGACGTCGCCCGGCTCGTGGTCCTGCAGGCCGATCGAGTGTCCCAGGCGATGCGTAAAGTACTGCCCATAGCCCGCATCCTCAATCACGTTGCGTGCGGCGCGGTCCAGGTCACACATGCGCACGCTCGGTGCGATGAGCGCCTCGGCGGCCTCGTTGGCGCGGCGCACGATGTCGTAGATGCGCGCCGTCTCCTCGTCCGGCTCGCCCCAAAAGAACGTGCGCGTCATGTCCGAGCAGTAGTTGCAGCGTCGCCCGCCAATGTCGAACAGCACCACGTCGTCGCGCTTGAGTACCGTATCGTCGGGCTCGTGGTGCGGGTCGCCGGCGTTGGCGCCAAAGCTCACGATGGGCGGAAAGCTAAAGCCCTCGCAGCCGTGCATGCGATACAGACCGAGCATCTGGTCGGCAATTTCGCGCTCCGTCACACCTTCGTGGATGAGCTTGATGGCATCGTCCATCACGGCGTCGTTGGCGGCAGAGGACGCTCGCATAAGCTCCTGCTCGGTAGCGTCTTTGTAGGTGCGTGCGGCGGTGACGGCAAAGTCGCCCAGGAAGAACTCGCTCGCGGCGTGACGCTCCATGAGGGGCATCAAAAAGCCGGAACGCATGACGGTGTCGATGCCGAGCGGTTTGGTCGGATCGACCTCGCGTGCAATGGCATCGGCCACGACGTCGTTGTCGGTGTGATAGGCGATGCGGGCATTGTCATACTCTGGCAGCTGGTGCAGGGCGTTGACTAGGATCACCGGCTCGCTACCGCGTGTGAGCAGCACGCCGCAAAAACGCTCGAACATATCGGCATAAAAGCCGGTCAGGTAATAGATCGACCACGGGTCGTTTACGAGCAGCTGTGCGCCGGGGTGCTGAGCCTCGAGCGCATCGAGCACGCGCGCCACACGCTGGTCATCGACATGTGCCATACATCGTCCTTTCGCTAGGGTGCCACCATGGTATCCCAAGCCCGGCACATAGGGACGTTCCTTTTATGCCGGCACCTTGGGACACTCCTTTGCATCCCATGCGCCCCTCATAAGTTGCGGTGAAATACGGACTGTTTTATGGCTTCAGGCCGCTAAACAATCCGTATTTCACCGCAATTGAGGAGGGGCGGGGTGGATGGCGGGGTAGCTAAAAGAGCCCCGTCCCTAATTAGCTACTTGGGCTCGGTCGATGTCCATGCTGGCGATTAGGTTGATGTTGGTGTCTAGGAGGTTCTTTAGCACGACATCTCCCATGCGGATGGGAGCTTCGACGACCAGGCCGCGGATGAGGTCCATGGCTTGGGCGTGAAGTTCTAGCGGGATGGCTTCGGCCGTGCGCACGGGGAGCAGGGCTTCGTCGCCGCCGGAGACGGCCACGGTCGTCGTGAGCACGCGCATGGGGCAGGTGAGCTCCTGATGCGCGAACGTATCGCCGCGCGGGCAGTTGTTGCCGGTCACGGAGCGCACTTCCACCACGGCGCCATTGGCGTCGCGCTCCACCTCTACGGTCAGAAGGCACTCGGATGGGCAGGTGGTGCAGTTGAACTGCAGCGTTTCGACCACGTTATCGCTCATAGTTTATGCCTCCTCGATGGAATCGACGGATAGAACAATCTCGCTGGCACCCAGATCGAGCGCCTGCTTGATGACCTTTGCCGGCAGTGGGAAGCTTTCCATAACACTCGGTTTAAACGGGCGGACCTTGCCCACAAACAGCTCCTTGCCGTCGGCTAGGATTCGTACGCAGGCGGCGTCGACCGGTCGGCGGACGCGGAAGTTGAGTTTGGTGAGTGCCACAGCCGTAATGCGTGCCGGCAGCACGTAGCCCGCGTTGCCGGCAGGGGAGACCTTGAGCTGGCAATTCGCGCCCGCAGCGCCCGCATCGGCCCCAGCGCTGCCGCCCAGCGCGTACGCCGCCGCGGCCGCACCGGCGCGATCGGACTCGGTCGTCACGTTGTCGGCCAAATCGTGCACGTGCAGTACGTTGCCGCAGGCAAAGATGCCCGGCACGCCCGTTTGCAGGCTCTGATCAACCACGGCGCCGCGCGTGCGTGGGTCAAGCTCAACGCCCGCGCCCACTGAAAGCTCGTTCTCGGGAATCAATCCCACCGAAAGCAGCAGCGTGTCGCACGGAACGATGCGCTCCGTTCCGGCAATGGGCGCCAGATGTTCGTCGACCTGGCTTACCTCGACCGCTTCCACGCGGTTGTGCCCGATCACGCGTGTGACGGTGGTGGACAGGTGCAGCGGAATTCCAAAGTCGTGCAGGCAGTTCTTCACATTGCGGCGCAGGCCGTTGGCGTACGGCATGAGCTCGTACACGCCCTCGACCGAAATCCCCTCGAGCGTGCAGCGGCGCGCCATGATAAGTCCGATGTCACCCGAGCCCAAAATGACGGCACGCGAGCCGGGCTTGAGGTTTTCGATATTGATGTATCGCTGCGCCAGGCCGGCCGTAAACACGCCGGCGGGGCGGCTACCGGGAATCTTGATCTCGCTGCGCGTGCGCTCACGGCAACCCATAGCAAGAACGACCGCACGTCCTGTGAGCTGCAGCATGCCAGTGGGGCTCATGAGCGTGACGGTGTGGGCTGCGGTGGCTCTCGGAGCCTCGTTCACGCCCGACGCGCTCGCGGCCGCGCCCTCACCCGAATCAATCCCAATCACCATGCTGTCCAAGAACAGCGCAATGTCGGTCGCGCGCACCTGGTCGATAAAGCGCTGCGCATACTCGGGGCCGGTGAGCTCCTGCTTAAAGTGCGATAGTCCAAAGCCGGGATGGATGCACTGGCGGAGGATTCCGCCCAGATGCTGCTCGCGCTCCACGATAGCCACGCGCGCGCTGGCCTTATGCGCGGAAAGCGCGGCCGTCATGCCGGCAGGTCCGCCGCCGATAACGACCACGTCGAACGCCTGCGTCGACACCGACGCTACAGCTCCGGTCTCCGCGCGATCGTCGCGCATACCAAACGTCGCCATCCTAGCGCACCCCCTTCAGCGGTCCCTCGACCAGCCAAGATCCGGCATCCTCCAGCAGCACCTTGCTGGGGTCACACCCCAGCTCGCGGGCCAGAATCGCCACCACGCGGCTCTGGCAAAAGCCACTCTGGCACCGACCCATGCCGGCACGGCAGCGGCGCTTGACGCCCTCGACCGAAACCGCGCCCGGGCGGCGTCGGATTGCGGCCACGATCTCGGCCTCGGGCACCGTCTCGCAGCGGCAGACGATCTGCCCCCACGCGGGGTCGGACTCAATCAGCTTTTCCTTGCGCGCGAGCGGCGCACGGTCGAAGTCGTCCGGCGCGCGGCGTATAGGGTCCCAGTCGTCCCGTTCGCGCAGAGCCACGCCGGCATCGCGCAGTACCTGCTCCATGCGCTCGGCAATGGCCGGCGCGCTTGCCACGCCCGGCGACTGAATGCCCGCGGCCTGGAACAGTCCCGAAACCACGTCCGACTGCCCAATAAAGAAGTCGTTGGTCCCCTGAATGACCGGACGTCCGCCGGCAAACGCGCGCACCACGCGGCGTGTGTCTAGATCGGGCACCAGCTTGCGCGCTCCCGTCAGCAGCGCGTTCACATCGCTTGCATAGGTCTGCGTGTCGCCTGGCTCGCGCACGGCGGCCGTCGCGGTAATCACGGTGTTGCCATGTACGGTGCCCGTGACGATAACGCCCTTGGACACCGGCGTGGGAACGGGGTAGAGCGGCATGAGCGCGCACGGCTCCTTGTCCAGCACTACGATGTTGCCCTGGCGCCAGACCATCTGAAGCTCCTCGGCGCCGGCCATGTGCGAGATGTCCGCGGCACCGTTGCCCGCGGCGTTGATCAGGTAGCGGCAGCGCACGTTGCCAGCGGGGGTCGCCAGCGTAAAGCGCGCGTTGTCGCCCGAGCCCGCGACTTCAATCGCTTCCACCGACGCGGACCGCATAAACGTCACCCCGTTGGCCACGGCGTTCTCCAGCGCGGCGATGGCAACCTCAAACGGGTCGACAAACCCAGTCGAGGGGCACCACAACGCGCACGTTGCATTGGCGCTGGCGCGCGGCTCCAGCTCGTGGATGCGCTCGGGGCCAATGATCGATAGCTCGGGCACGCCGTTGGCCAGGCCATTCTTGCTCAGCTGCTCCAGGTGTGCGCGGTCCTCGTCGTTAAAGCCCAACACCATCGACCCGGTTCGGCAGAACAGAAAGCCCAGCTCCTGGGCCCACGTGCCATATAGCTCGCAACCACGGGCGTTGACCTGCGCCTTTACCGTTCCCGGCGCCGGATCGTAGCCTGCATGCACCAGGCCGCCGTTGGCTTTTGATGCGCCTAGCGCAATATCGTTAGCCGCCTCGACCACACAAATGGAAAGGTCAAACCTCGCGAGCTGCCGCGCGATGGCGCATCCGGTGATGCCCGCGCCGACAATCGCGATATCAAACGTTTCTGTCACAGTGCCTCCCAGACGAGTTGACAGGCCGTCAATAAGACTATCCTACGGTCTACACACCCCCAGCGCAGCGGCAATGCGGCGAACAGCCCCGCAACACCCGCCAACGGCAGACGAGGGGAGACTCAGGACCATCGGTGACCTCGTCTGCTGTTCCTGGTGTCAGAGGTTTGTCTCGTTCTGTAACATCTGGGACTGGTTTTGCCGAGTTACTGTTACAGATTGAGACGTTAGTCTGGCGGGTCATCCGTTCGTCTAAATCTGTAACATCAAGACCTGGATCCCGCTCCCACCTGTTACAGATTGAGATGTTTGTGTCCGCGTCAGCCCCGCCTCTAGCCGTGGTCCCATATAAACAAACCCCGTGGTAAACTTGACCGGACTGTTAATATTCCGAAAGGTACACCCCAATGTCCAAGTACATCTCCGAGCTCATGTCGCCGCAGCTTATGGGCGTCGTCTATGCCTTCGTTGGCTTTATCATCGCCCTGTATGTGCTGTCGGTCGTCT
Source organism: uncultured Collinsella sp. (assembly GCA_902493125.1). Taxonomy (GTDB): domain Bacteria; phylum Actinomycetota; class Coriobacteriia; order Coriobacteriales; family Coriobacteriaceae; genus Collinsella. The sequence goes on from CABUOF010000054.1 coordinate 5,724, forward strand.
ATGTGTTCATCGACGCTCGCCGCCGCGGTGCCAGCGCCTACGTGGCATGGGGCATCATCGCCCTCATCCCGTTTGTGGGCCTCATTGCCTACCTGGTCCTGCGCCCGCACTCCTACGCGTCCGACCGCGAGGAGCAGGAGCTGGACATGGCCCTGCGCGAGCGCCAGCTTGCCCAGTACGGCACCTGCCCGCAGTGCGGTGCGCCCATCGAGAAGGACTTCGTCGTCTGTCCGGTGTGCGATACCCAGGTTCGCAACGTCTGCCCCAGCTGCCATCGCCCGCTCGATGCGCACTGGAAGGTCTGCCCCTACTGCCGAACTCGTATCCAGTAACGCATCCATCGCCGGGCCGGCCGCAAGCCACGGGCGCCGCGCGTCCCGCGCAAGCCATGCGCGCCCCGCAGCCCGCCCCACACGATGAAGCATGCGTAGAAAACCGCCCGCCGTGCCATTAAGGTGCGGCGGGCGCTTGTATACCAAGGCAACCTGCCTATAATGATGCAAGTCAAAAACGCCGAGCGCATCGCACGCACTTGCATCAGGCATCCGAGAGGAGAAAACATACCCATGAAGGCACTCTACAATGACGGTTCGGTGGCCGAGCTCCCGCAGGACGAGGTCACGCACGTCATCCGCCACTCCGCCGCGCACATCATGGCGCAGGCCATCAAGCGCCTGTACCCCGAGGCCGACTTTGCCTACGGTCCCGCGACCGACAACGGCTTCTACTACGACGTCGACCTGCCCGAGGGCGTCAAGATCAGCGAGGACGACTTCCCCGCGATCGAGGCCGAGATGAAGAAGATCGTCAAGGAGAACCTTAAGTTCACCGTGTACGAGAAGCCCCGCGCCGAGGCCATCGCCCTTATGGAGGAGCGCGGCGAGAAGTACAAGGTCGAGCACATCGGCGACCTGGACGACGACGCCCGCATCACCTTCTACCAGCAGGGCGACTACATCGACATGTGCGTCGGCCCCCATATCTGCTACACCAAGGCCCTCAAGGCCTTTAAGCTCACCGGCGTCTCGGGCGCCTACTGGAAGGGCGACAAGGACAACAAGATGCTCACCCGCATCAACGGCGTCGCCTTTGCCACCAAGGAAGAGCTCGACGAGCACATGCACATGCTGGAGGAGGCCAAGAAGCGCGACCACCGCAAGATCGGCCGCGAGATGGATCTCTTTATGATGCGCGACGAGGCCCCCGGCTTCCCGTTCTTCCTGCCCAACGGCATGATCCTTAAGAACACGCTGCTGGACTACTGGCGCGAGATTCACCACAAGGCCGGCTACGTGGAGATCTCCACGCCGCTCATCATGAACAAGCAGCTGTGGAAGACCTCGGGCCACTGGGATCACTACAAGGACAACATGTACTCCACCGTCATCGACGACGAAGAGTACTGCATTAAGCCCATGAACTGCCCGGGCGGCGTGCTGGTGTACGCCTCCAAGCCGCACTCCTATCGCGAGCTGCCCATTCGCGCCGGCGAGATTGGCCTGGTGCACCGCCACGAGCTGCGCGGCGCCCTGCACGGCCTGTTCCGCGTGCGCTGCTTTAACCAGGACGACGCCCACCTGTTTGTGCGTCCCGACCAGCTGACCGACGAGATCGTGGGTGTGGTCAACCTCATCGACTCCGTGTACCAGAAGTTTGGCTTTAAGTATCACGTTGAGCTTTCCACCCGCCCCGAGGACTCCATGGGTTCGGACGAGGACTGGGCTCGCGCCGAGGAGGGCCTGCGCACCGCTCTGGAGAAGCTGGGCATGGACTACGAGGTCAATGAGGGCGACGGCGCCTTCTACGGCCCCAAGATCGACTTCCACCTGGAGGACTCGCTCGGTCGTACCTGGCAGTGCGGCACCGTCCAGCTCGACTTCCAGATGCCGCTCAACTTTGACCTGGAGTACGTGGACGCCGACGGCACCAAGAAGCGCCCCATCATGCTGCATCGCGTGTGCTTTGGCTCCATCGAGCGTTTCATCGGTATTCTGATTGAGCACTTTGCGGGCAAGTTCCCCACCTGGCTGGCTCCCGTGCAGGTCAAGGCGCTTCCGGTTTCCGAGAAGAGCCGCGACTACGCCCACGAGGTGTGCGCCAAGCTGGAGGAGGCCGGCATCCGCGTGGTCTGCGACGACCGCGACGAGAAGATCGGCTACAAGATCCGCGAGGCTCGCAGCATCGACCGCGTGCCCTACATGCTCATCCTGGGCGAGAAGGAGGTCGAGGCCGGCAACATCTCCGTCCGCGATCGCTCCAACGAGACCGTTCAGATGAGCGTTGACGAGTTTGTGGCCAAGGTGCTCGAGGAGATCAAGACTCGCGCCTAGCACAAACTATACAAGAATTAACAAAGGCGATCGTCCTCGCGGGCGGTCGCCTTTTTTGTTGTCTATAGAAGAAAAGCCGCTGGTTAGAGCGGCTTTTTTGTTGTGCAAAAAGGTACAGGTTTTTGTAGAGGGGTATGGAGATGCGCCCATTCGCGGCGCATTTTGTGCAATCTGGGAAAACGCGAGCAGTTTGCTCGTATAATGAGCAACGTCGAAAGATACAAAAACCTGTACTTTTGCGACTGCGCCTAGCTGCGAGCGAGAAGCCTGTTCTCAATGCCCTGCATCCGCGTGTGTCGCGGAGACAAGAAAAGGGGGCGAGAGATGGAACAGACGATGCGGCGCCAAGAGCAGCTGCCCGGCGCCTTTAGTGGCGCTACTACCAACAGCCAGCATGGCCGCGTCCGCTGGTATCTGGTCCATACCCCCAACGGTAAAGAGCGCGAGATCTGCGAAAAAGTCCGCCGTCTTATCCCGCACGAGCTGATGCAGGACGCTTTTGTGATGCAAAAGGAATTCTGGTTTAAGCGGGACGGCGCTTGGTCGCTCCAAACCAAACCTATGTACAAGGAATACTTCTTCGTCGCCACGCGCGATGCCGCCCTGCTCGACAAGGCTTTGGCCCAGTTGAGCTTTGGCTGCCGCATTGCCGGTAGCAAGGAGCGGGCCTATGCGCCCATGCCGGACGATGCGCAGGACTGGTACCGCAGCATGCTCGACGACGACGGCGTGGTGCGCAACAGCGTCGCCCGTATAGAGGACGGCGTGCTGCACATAGAACAGGGTCCCTTGGTGGGGCAAGAGGCCCGTGTAAAGAAGATCGATCGTCATAAGCGCTGGTGCCTGGTAGACGTGGGCGAAGGCGACTCCGCTTTTAGGGAGCTGCTTCCGTTAGACGTGCCCAGCAAAACGTAAGGGAGACGTTGCGCCAGCAGTTAATTCAAATTTTGAGTTCATAGATGGGGGGGGGTTCCTGGGGACAGGAACGTATGTTTTATTGTGGCTGAAAAAGAAGTAACAGAGAGCTGTGTATCCGTGGGGGACGCACTGGCTATTAAAGAGATTAAACCGAGCGGTACGCTTGGCTACCGCTTTATTAAGAGACTGTTTGACCTTGTATTCAGTCTTTTGATGAGCGTACTGCTGCTTATCCCCATCGCCATTGTGTGTGCGCTCATCAGCCTTGAATCGCCTGGCAGTCCTATGTATACGCAAGAACGAGTTGGCAAGGGCGGAAAGACCATCAAGATTTTTAAGCTCCGCAGCATGGTCTCCGACGCCGGCGATGTACAGAAGTACCTTAGCCCTGAGCAGCTACATCAGTGGGAAGTTGAGCGCAAGGTTGACGATGACCCCCGCATTACCAAAGTCGGTCGGTTCATCCGCAAGTGCTCAATTGACGAGATGCCGCAGTTTCTCAACGTGCTGAACGGCGATCTTTCCGTCATTGGGCCTCGTCCCATTACACGGGATGAGCTCGAGCAGCATTTTACTGATGAAGAAAAAGCCGAGTTGCTTTCTGTTCGGCCTGGCATTACGGGCCTGTGGCAGGCGACTGATCGCAACGCTGCGACGTTCGAGAGCGGTCTGCGCCAGAAGATTGAGCTTCGCTATGTCCAAAACCGTTGTTTTGCGATGGATTGGAAGTGCTTTACCGGCACCTTTGGTGCCATGTTCGGCAAGAAGAGGACGGGGCGATAGATGGCTAATCCTATTCGAGTCGCACAGATAGTTGGAAAAATGAACGGCGGTGGAGTCGAAGCTGTCGTCATGAATTACTACCGCCACATCGATCGCAGTAAAGTGCAGTTCGATTTCCTTGTCGATTCCGATTCGACTCTTGTGCCTCGCGAGGAGATTGAATCGCTCGGTGGCCGAGTTTTCGAGATTCCGCCCTATCAGCATGTAATTGAATACCAGCGAGAGCTCCACCGTCTCTTTAAACAAGAGGGCTGGAAGATCGTGCACAGCCACATCAACGCGCTTTCGGTCTTTCCGCTTCGTGCCGCGAAGAAGGCGGGCGTTCCTGTGCGTATCGCCCACAGTCATTCTACGAGTGGTAAGGGTGAGTATGCTAAGAACGCCCTTAAGGCTGTGCTGAAAACCCAGGCAAATCGATATCCCACGAATAAAGTTGCCTGTAGTGAGTTTGCTGGGAAATGGTTGTTTGGCCGCAAAACGTCATTTTCTGTTATGAATAACGCCATTGATATAAGCCAGTTTTCTCCTAATCCAGATAGTCGAATGCATGTTAGGAAACAGCTCGGCATTGCAGATGAGACCTTCCTTATTGGACACGTCGGAAGGTTTGTCGATCAGAAGAACCATGATTTTCTATTAGCTGTTTTTAGAGAGGTTCTTTCCCATGAGCCAAATTCAGTGCTCGCACTTGTGGGAAACGGGCCACTGCTGGAGCATGTTAAACAGATGTCAATTGATTTGGGCATATCGAATTCTGTCTTATTTCTAGGGATTAGATCCGATGTTGCAAGTTTATATCAAGCTTTTGATGTCTTTTGTCTTCCAAGCAAATATGAAGGACTTCCCGTTGTTGGAGTTGAATGCCAAGCTAGTGGAACTCCAATCTTGGCATCGGATGCAATCACATCTGAAATCAAATTGACTTCCCTTATGGAGTTTGAGCGGTTGAGTTCTAGCCCTCAAAAATGGTGTGAGCATTTGATCTCCATGAAGAAGATAGACGCTGATCCAAATGATTCAGAGAGCTTGAAGGCTTTTGATGTGTCTGCTGCTTCAAAACGTCTCGAGGATTATTACTCCCACTGTCTCAAAACGGTGTCGCCTAGTAAAGCGATTGCAGATAAATAAAGGTTTGGAGAAAACCAAAACTATGAAATTGAGTTTTATTGTTCCTATTTATAACGTGGAGGATTACCTCCTCGATTGTTGTAAAAGTATCTTAAATCAGGTTGACAGTTCTTGTGAAATTCTTCTTGTGGATGACGGCTCGACTGATAGGTCTTCGCAAATTGCTGATGATATTGCACGCGAACATGATCGTGTAACTGTTATTCATAAAGAAAACGGTGGCTTAGCTTCTGCTCGAAATACAGGATTAGATGCTGCTTCAGGAGATTACGTTGCGTTTGTTGATTCGGACGATCTAATTTCTGAGAACTGCCTCCCCGCTATTCTCCATGAGCTTGAAGATACTAAGCCTGATATTTTGTTTCTTGATAGCTGCAAGCTATACCCTGATGGAACTAAAAAATCAATCGGCTATCATATTGAGCCCGTTTTCATTAATCAAAAAAGCAAGAGCGAAGTTCTTTACTACTTGTCTAGACTGCCTAAGTTTCCTGACAGCGCATGTATGAAAATATATAGACGTGCTTTTTTGTTTAACTGTGGGCTTAGGTTTCCTGAGGACGGACGTGTCTCAGAGGACCTAAATTTCGTAATGAATAGTCTTCTTGACGCTGAGGCTTATTCTGCACTTGATTTGAATTATTACGAATATCGTCAAAATAGAGCGGGCTCTATCACTGATGCAGTTGGTCTCAAGCATTTTCAAGGCCTCCAGCAGTTTATCGAAGATGCTATTCCCGTTCTTTGTGACTCTGACTATAGGCCCAAGAATAATGATTGTGCTTGCTGTTTAAGCTTCGTTGCGTATGAGTACTCAATTATGTTGTGGATGCTCAGTGCAATTCCGGGCTCAAAATTAGACGAAGCCGTCGCTTATTTAACGAACTATCGATGGCTTATGAATTATGCGGGTGGAAGAAGGGCCCAAATGACTCGTACTGCGCTGAGTCTTTTGGGGGTACGGAAAACATCTTCCCTGCTTAGCATTTATATGAAAGTGAGGCGAAACTAATGAAAGCTGCTATTGTCACGCTTCATCGAGTTTACAACTACGGTTCTGTTTTGCAGGCATACGCAACCCAAAAGGTATTCGAAAAGCATGGCTGCGAGACGAGCATTGTCGACTATATAACTGAGCAGCGAACGCTAAAACGTATCTTCTTCAAACCTCCTGCTGATCCTAGCATCAAAGGCGTTAAAAGGGTTGTCTATCAAATTGCTAAAATTGGCTCGCTTGCACTTAAAGAACTCACTTTCGGCTCATTTGTAAAGAAGACAATGCGGCTTACAAAGCGATACGTGACCGCCGACGATTTAGCTGTAGATCCTCCCCGCGCCGATGTCTATGTGAGCGGAAGCGATCAGGTTTGGAATAGTAAATATAATGAGGGGATTGACAGGGGCTTTTTCCTGGATTTTGTTCCTTCGGGTCGAAAGAAAATTTCTTTTGCGTCTAGTTTCGGCAAATCTGCACTCGACGAGTGGGAAAAAGAGCAGACGCGTTTCTATTTGAGTCAGTACGCTGCCATTTCTGTTCGTGAGGATTCTGCTGTAGAAATAGTGGAGGACCTTGGTGTGCAGGGCGCTGTGCAGGTCATTGATCCAACACTGCAGCTTACTAAATCGGAGTGGCAACCACTTGCGTCTCCTCGTTTGGTTAAGGAGCCCTACTTGGCTCTTATGCTTCTTTACAATGAAGACAATGGTGCGACGGAAATTGCTCGTCAAATTGCCGACGAGAGGGGCTTGAAGCTCGTTAAGATTTCATGGGAAATGAAAAAGCCCGAGGCTGTTGATAAGTTGTTTACGCATAGGTCCCCAGCAGATTTTCTATCCTTGTTTTCCAATGCCGATTTTGTTGTGACCAACTCGTTCCATGGACTTGCATTTTCTCTGATTTTTGAACGCCAGTTTTTGGTTGTTCCTAGAAATGAGTTTAACTCCAGAATTGATTCGCTTCTCAGCCTAGTTGGTTTGTCGGATCGACTTGTAAAAAAGCCTTTAGACTCTGATCAATCTTTGCCTGTCATTGATTACTCGCATGTAAACAAGGCGCTTAATGCTGCGCGCCTTGATGCGGATAGATATATCGACGAGGCGTTGGGTGAATAAATGTTTAATGTATTACACGTGATGTATGGGGCTGATGCCGGTGGCATTTCATCAGTTATTCTTAATTATTACAGACACCTTGTAGAACATGGCTTTCATTTTGATTTGGCATTAACTTCAGATCTAATTGGGCTTAATGCTAAGCGCTTTCGCGAGCTTGGCTCCCACATATATCGACTTCCTTCGAAGAGCGAGGGAATTGGTGCCTATGAGACAGCCTTAGCCAATCTGCTTAAGGACAATTCCTATGATGCGGTTCATGTTCACGAAAATGAAACGTCTTACGTTGCCCTTCGGGTTGCTCGAAAGTGTGGTGTGCCTGTTAGAATCGCGCATTCCCACACTACATCACCGTGTTATTCATTTCGCGACCATTTAAGAAGGGTTTCCGGCTGTGTTCTAAATGGCCGTTATGCTACATGCTTAATCTCCTGTGGGAAGCTTGCCGGTGAACGCGTTTTCGGTAAATGGCGTTGGCGAATGGGGAAGGTGCAGTTTTTGCCCAATGCCATTGATACTGGTTCATATACATTCGATCCGTCCGTTAGGCGCGCCGTGCGTCAGGAGCTTGGGTTCAACGAGGAATTCGTTGTTGGTATGGTTGGTAGACTGTCGAAACAAAAAAACTATTCCCTTGCGCTGAAAATAGCGAGCACTTTTGACAAGAATTGTAATGTGCGATTTGTTGCGGCTGGAAACGGCGAGCTTGAGAGTGAGATATCCTCTGCGATTGAGGCATGTGGATGCGGCAATCG
>CABUOF010000055.1 GCA_902493125.1 uncultured Collinsella sp.
GCTGCTCGTATCGTTGGTGCCTCGGGCGATGCCTGGACCTCGACCGTAACCATCGACAAGGGCTCTGCCGACGGCCTTACCATCAACATGCCCGTGACGAGTTCTGCCGGTGTTATCGGCCAGATTATCGAGGTATCGGCCAAGACCTCTACCGTGCGCCTGATTGGCGACGAGAACTCGGGCGTGTCCGCCATGGTGCAGGACACGCGCGCCCAGGGCATGCTGCAGGGTCAGGCTGACGGCACGCTGCGTCTTGAGTACGTGAGCGTCGACTCCGATGTTAAGGTTGGCGACATCATCGTGACCTCGGGCATCGGTGGCGTGTTCCCCAAGGGTCTACCGCTCGGCACCGTCTCGTCGGTTGAGAAATCGGCAAACGACGTGTACTACACCATTGTGGTGCGCGCCCAGACGACGGCCGAGAACAACGAGGAAGTGCTGGTCATTACCTCGCTGACCGACGAACAGTCGGCCTCGGATGAGGACGTGAGCACGGCCAACAGCACACCGCAGGGAACGTCGCGCGATGCTGCGACCAAGACGAAGGACGAGAGCTCGGATGACAGTTCCGACACGTCCGAGACGACCGATTCCGGCTCGAGCGAATAGGGGGCATGTCCATGGATCTACACGAGCAGGGGATGAGCTCCCGTACGTTTGTGATCGCCGCCATCGTGTGCGTGCTGCTGCAGGCAGGCCTGGCTCCGCAGATCTCCATTGCGGGCGGTCGCGTCAACTTCATGATTATTCTGGTGTGCCTAAGCGTGTTCTCGGGCGACCCGACCCGTGCCGTCGTGTGCGGTTTTTGCAGCGGCTTGTTTTATGACCTGTCCGCTGCCGTGCCGGTGGGCGTTATGTCACTCCTGCTGACCGTGGGTTCTTTTGCCCTGGTGCACAGCGCCGTCGGTCAGACGGGCGGTACCCCGAGTGCGCGCGGCGTCACTGTGGGCGCCTTCGCGCTCGTCATTAATGTGATCTACAGCATCATCTTGCTGTTTATGGGTTTGGAGACGAGCTTTGTCGTGGCGATCTTCGGCCATGCGCTGCCGTCCTCGATCCTGACGGGTCTGGTTGCCATTCCGTTTTTGATGTCCGGTGTCGTGCCGCAGTCCGGCTATGGATTCTCCGCGCGTGGCGGACGCCAGACGGGCATGCGCTTTAAGCCCAAGACCCGTAAGCTCAAATAGGGGAGGCCCGTAGATGTCTTCCCAGTTGACGGTTATTATCGCCGGTATCGTGCTGGTTGTGGCCATCGTGGTCGCGCTGGTCATCATGCGTCGTGGCGATTCCCGTTTTACCTACGATACGCAGCATGGAACGGCCCCGCGCGCCACCGAGGGCGAGGGCAATACCGCGGCGACCGCCTTTAAGGGCCGCTTTTCCATCCTCACCACGGGTGTGGGCGCGATGTTTGCGGCGCTCGCCGTCAAGCTGTGGGGCATGCAGATGGTCTCGTCGGACTATTACGAGAAGCAGGCTAATAGCAATCAGACTCGCACCGTTACCACTCCCGCTGTGCGCGGCCGCATCCTCGACCGCAATGGCGTGGCGCTTGTCCAGAACCGTCCCTCACTTGCTGTCGTGGCCTACCGCGACCTTGCCGAGGATGAGGTTCTGGTTCGCCATCTTGCCAACGTGCTTGGAATGCCTTACGTGGCGGTCCTTCGCAATATTCAGGACAATACAGAGGGCGCCCAGAGCCTGCATACCATTGCGACGGACGTCCGCCGCTCCACGGTTGCCTATATTCAGGAGCACGCCGGCGAGTTCCCGGGCGTCAAGATTGCCGAGCGTACCGAGCGCCAGTATCCGTATGGCGAGACGGCATGCCATATCTTGGGCTATACCGGCACCATTACCTCCGAGCAGCTCGAGGCTCAGAATAAGAAAACCTCTGGCGATGATGATGCTTCTGCTGGCAAGATTACGTACCAGTCGGGCGATATCGTGGGCCAGGCGGGCGTTGAGAGCTACTACGAAAACCTGCTGCAGGGTATTCGTGGCGAGCAGACCGTCAAGGTCGATGCCTCGGGCAATGTGACCGGTCAGGCCGGTGCCGTGCCCGCGAAGGCCGGCTCCGACATTAAGCTCACGCTCGACCTTAAGATCCAACAGGCCTGTGAGACGGCGCTGGCGAGCGCTATCGAGCTTGCCAAGACCACTGGTTACAGTAATGCCGGCAACGGCGCTGTGGTGTGTCTCGATCCCAACAATGGCGAGATCCTGGGCATGGCGAGCCAGCCCAAGTTCGATCCGTCTGTCTTTATCGGTGGTGTCTCAAATGACGTGTGGACCGAGCTCAATGATGACAAGGGTTCGCACCCGCTGCTCAACCGCGCCATTAGCGGACAGTACATGTCGGCCTCGACCATCAAGCCGCTCTCGGCACTGGCCGGTCTTGAGTTTGGAACCTACACTTCAACGCAGACAACCAACTGCACGGGCTATTGGACGGGCCTGGGCAAGGCTTGGGGCAAGCGCTGCTGGCTGACGTCTGGCCACGGCACCATGACGCTGCAGTCGGGTATCGCCAACTCGTGCGACCCCGTCTTCTATGACATGGGCAAGGCGTTCTTTTATGACGAGCAACATTCCGAGGGCCTGCAGGAGGTCTTTCGTCGCTGGGGCCTAGGCAAGACCTGCGGTATCGATCTGCCGAGTGAGGGCGCGGGCCGTATTCCCGATGCCGAGTGGAAAGAGTCGTACTTCACCGACGCATCTGCCGAGGACCGCAAGTGGAATGCCGGCGATATGACTAACATTGCCATCGGCCAGGGCGACATCCTGGTGACGCCCCTGCAGATGGCGTGCGCCTATATGGGTCTTGCCAACGGCGGCAAACAGTACGTGCCTCACGTGTTTTTGTCTGCCGTGTCGCGCGATGGCGACGGTGATGCCTATAAGTACAACGGCAAGGGCAAGAAGAAGCGCCTGGAGGCCAAGATCAACAGTGATTCGGATTTGGCTCTTGTTCGCAACGGCATGCATGACGTGATTTACACGGCATCGACGTCCCTGGCGGCTCACTTTGGCACCCTGACGCCGCAGGTATACGGCAAGTCGGGCACGGGCGAGAAAAGTGGCGAGGACGAATACGCGTGGTTCTGCGCCTATGCACCGGCCGATGATCCCAAGTATGTCATCGCTACTGTTCTGGAGCAGGGCGGCGGCGGCTCAGATACCGCGATGCATGTCGTGCGCGACGTGCTCGGCGTGATTTATGACGAGCCCGATACCTCTTCGGCCTCGGGCGATTCTTCGGTTCGATAGGAGGTTGCGATGGATTTTTCTCCGGCGGATCTGTTCCGTTCAACCAAGACCGGCTCTCGCAGCAGCCTGGACCGCGTCAACAAGCAACTTTCGGCCTCGCGCGGCACGTTTCGCCAAAAGGTGCATATCGGTGTGCTCGTGGCCACTGTGGCGCTCGTCGCCTACGGTGCCATCATCATCTGGTCGGCTTCGCAGTTTAAGGCCGATGCCTCGTTCTCACGCCATCTGCTGGGAATCGGCATCGGAGCGGTGCTGGCGGTGTTGGTCTGGCGTACCGACCTGCGCGGTATTTCCAATTTCTCGACGGCGTTGCTCGTCATCGACCTGATCGTGATCTTCTCGCCCAAGATTCCGGGCCTGTCCTATACGGGCGGTCTGGGCATGACGGGCTGGATCAAGATTCCCGGTATCGGTTTGACGTTCCAGCCGGTTGAGCTTGCCAAGCTCATCACCATCTTCTTTATTGCTACGCTTGGCTCGCAGTATAACGGTCGCATCGATACCGTTCGCGACTACGTCAAGCTCTGCGGCATGCTGTCCATTCCGTTTTTGGCCGTCGTTGCCATGGGCGACCTGGGCTCGGGCCTGGTTGTGTTGGTTTCGGGCGCCATCGTCATTTGTATGAGCGGCGCACGCCGCGAATGGGTGCTGTCGACCCTGGCCCTGCTCGTGGGCCTGGTGGCCCTCGTTCTGGCGCTCGATTCGGTTTTTGATTCGTTGCTCGGCCACGATGTGCTCATCAAGCAGTATCAGATGAACCGTCTGACGGTCTTTATCGACCCCGATAATGCCGATTCGGACGATGCCTACAACCTGCAGCAGTCGCTTATCGCCGTTGGCTCGGGCGGCTTCTTTGGTAAGGGTTTGGGTCATGCGACGCAGTCGGCCGGCGGCTTTCTGCCTGAGTTCCACACCGACTTCGTCTTCGCCTTCCTGTCCGAGACCTTTGGCTTTTGCGGTTCTTTTTTGCTCCTGTGTCTCTACGTGCTGCTGATCTTTTCGACGATTCGCGTCGCCTTTAAGTGTGAGTCGCTGTTTTTGCGTCTTTCGTGTGTGGGCATCGTTGGTATGTGGGCGTTCCAGACCTTCGAAAACATCGGCATGTGCATCGGTATGATGCCGATTACCGGTATTCCGCTGCCGTTTATTAGCTTCGGTTCGTCTTCGATGATGATTCAGCTGCTGACGGTGGGTATCGTACAATCCATATGGCGGCATCGTTCGGGCGCCGCGTAACCGCTGGAGGGGTTTGCTATGAAAATTCCCGTAGATAAGCTGACCCGCGCTTTTAAGATGGGCGCGTCCGTTAAGAAGGATTCCGATACGCCGGTGCGCGTCTCGGTCTATCTGGATTCGTCCGCCTCGCGCTTTCTGGCCGAGACGGTGCGTGACGCCTTTGTGCCGCAGACGACCTCGGGCATTGTGCGCGTCGAGCGTCTGGGGGAGGAGCGAATTGCTCCAAAGACCGATACCGATGTGGTGCTGGTGCTCTCGTGTGGTTCCGACCGCTTGGAGAGTGCCGTGCAGGAGCTCGTGATCGCCGGTGCGCCCGTGTGCGTGCTTGCCGAGTCTGCTGTGGAGGTGCCGTTTATCGAGGAGTCCACGCCCATGCTCGGCGTGGTAGCGGCAACCGATAAGACGTATCTGCTCGAGACGCTTGCCCGCTGGATTCTCGATCGCACCGACAAGGAAACGGCCTTTGCGGCGAACTTTGCCTTCATGCGCATCGCGGCGGCCAATCGTATCATCACCTCGTGCGCGCTCACCAATATGGCGACCGGTGCGCTGGTGTTTTTGCCGGGCGCCGATTATCCCGTTATGGCGCTGGCGCAGGTGGGCATGCTCTTTGAGCTCGCTGCCGTCTTTGGACGCGGCATTAAGCCTGAGCGCGGCTACGAGGTCGCCGGCGTGCTTGCCGGCGGTCTTGTGATCCGCGCGGTCACCCGCGCGCTCGTCAAGCAGACGCCGCATATTGGGTTTGCCGTCAAGGCGCTCACTGCTGCCGCGGGCACCTATGGCATGGGCCGTGCGCTCGTTTCGCTCTACGAGCGCGATGTCGACTACAGCCGTGCCAACGAGGTGGTCACTGCCACGTTCTCCCGCGTTCGCGATCTGGTGACCACGGTCGCGGGCGCTACCCGTCCTATGGCGTCCTATCAGGACGCATCAGATCTCGCTGCTTAGGGGTTTTCCGTTGCGCGTTGCATACCAAGACTGTTTTCATTTAATTGAGCCGTTGCTCGCCAAGGTCGAGAAGCCGAGTCGCTATATCGATCACGAGTGGGGCACGCTTTCCAAGGCCGATGCCGACTACCGTTGCTGCCTGATCTACCCGGATGTGTACGAGGTTGGTCTGCCCAACCAGGGCATCGCCATCCTCTACAACATCCTTAACCAGGCCGAGGGCATCTCCTGCGAGCGTGGCTATGTGCCGTGGCCCGATATGGGTGATGCCATGCGCGAGGCGGGTATTCCGCTGCTGTCGCTCGAGGGTGCAGCGCCGGTCGCTTCGTTTGATATTGTCGGCTTGCATGTTCCGCACGAGATGGCGGTGACGAACTTCCTCGAGGCTCTCGACCTCGCTGGCATTCCGCTGTTAGCGGCCGACCGAGGTGAAGACGACCCCATTATCATCGCCGGCGGCCCCTCGGTGTACAACCCCGAGCCGTACGCGGCCTTCTTCGATGCCATCCTCATCGGCGAGGGCGAGGAATCGCTGCTCGAGACCTGCCAGCTGCATCGCCGCCTGCGTGACGAAGGGGTCCCGCGCGCGCAGATTGTTGAGCAGCTTGCATCCATTGCCGGCAACTACGTGCCGTCGCTCTATGAGGTTCGTCACGACGAGCCCTGCTCGCCGCATGGCTACACCGTGCCGCGTGAAGGCAAAGATGCGCCGACCGTGGTCTACAAGCGCGTCGTCGAGGATTTCGGCGCCACGAATCCGCTGTCGCAGTCGTGCGTGCCCTATGCGCAGCTGGTTCACGACCGCCTGTCTATCGAGATCCTGCGCGGCTGCGCCCGCGGCTGTCGTTTTTGCCAGGCTGGCATGACGTATCGCCCGGTGCGTGAGCGCTCGGCCGACCAGATCGTCTCGTCGGTGATTCAGGGTCTGGAAAAGACTGGCTATGACGAGGTGTCGCTGACCTCGCTCTCCACGACCGACCACTCCTGCATTCGCGATGTGCTCGGCAGGCTCAATCGTCGCCTGGAGGATACGGGTATTCGCGTGTCTATTCCGTCGCAGCGCCTGGATTCGTTTGGCGTGGATATGGCCGAGTCGGTTGCCGGCGAGAAGAAGGGCGGCCTGACGTTCGCGCCCGAGGCCGGCAGCCAGCGCATGCGCGACATCATTAACAAGAACGTGACCGAGGAGGACCTGGACCGTGCGGCCAAGGCGGCCTTCGAGGCCGGCTGGAACCGCATGAAGCTCTACTTTATGATGGGCCTTCCCGGTGAGCGCGACGAGGACATCGTGGCCATCGCCAATCTGGCCGATCACGTGCTGGAGCTCGGTCGTTCCGTGGTGCCCAAGGCTCGTCGCGGCTCGATCTCGGTGTCGATCTCGGTTTCGGTCTTTATCCCCAAGGCTGCCACGCCGTTCCAGTGGTGCCCGCAGCTCGACTACGGCGACGTCAAGCGTCGCCAGAAGCTGCTTATCACGAGCGTTCGCAACCGTGCCGTCCGTGTGCATTACCACAATGCCGAGACTTCGCTCATCGAGGCCGCACTGTCCCGCGCCGGTCGCGACATGACGCCCGTCATCATCGATGCTTGGCGCTCGGGCTCTCGCTTTGACGCCTGGGTAGAGC
This sequence comes from uncultured Collinsella sp., assembly GCA_902493125.1. GTDB lineage: Bacteria > Actinomycetota > Coriobacteriia > Coriobacteriales > Coriobacteriaceae > Collinsella. The sequence continues at coordinate 7,080 of CABUOF010000055.1, forward strand.
ATTTCTCGCTCGATAACTGGAAGGAGGCTGCTGCCAAAAACGGCATCGACCTCAACGAGCTCGTACACCTGCCCTACGAGTTGGACTGGCGCCTGCCGTGGGAGCACGTGAGCCCTGGCTGCACGCGCGGCTTCCTCGAGCGCGAGTACCGTCGCTCGCTCGAGGGCGTCACGACTCCCGACTGCACCCGCACGTCGTGCACCGGCTGCGGGATCTGCCCCACGCTCCACGCCAAGAATGTATTGATGGGTGATCGCGCATGAGTGAGCGCCTGACCGACAACCCCTCGCTCTTTAGGCTTCGTGTTCGCTATGGCAAGCGCGATCGCCTTAAGTACCTGGGCCATCTCGAAGTGATCCATACCATTGAGCGCATCGTGCGCCGTGCGGGACTTCCCTATGCCGTCACGCAGGGCTTCTCTCCGCACATGCGCGTGGGCTTCTCTTCGGCGCTACCGGTTGGTACGTCGTCGACCTGCGAGTGGTATGACCTGTTTATGACCGAGTTCGTGGCGCTCGACGAGGCGTTTGGGCGCCTGGCTGCGGCGTCTCCGGCCGATCTGGCGCCCATCGAGGCGGCGTACATCGACGTGCGCACGCCGGCGTTGACGGCGCAGCTCACGCGCCTGTCGTATCGCATCGACCTGCACTTGGATCCCGAGGCGCCCGCAAGCGCCGATGAGGTACGTCGTGCGATCGACACGCTGCGCGCGGACCATGGCATCGACTACGCGCGCGGAAAAAAGAGCAAGCGCTTGGATTTGGATCACACGCTCGTGGACTATGAGCTCACGGCGGGGGAGGGCCCGGACCATTTGGTGCTCATGCTCGACACCCATGCCGACAACGAAGGCTCCATGCGTCCGGAAATTTTGCTTTCCGCTGCTGATGTTTTGTTGCAGGGCTTGACCCCGGGCGTGGATGCACCTATTGTTTCCACCGGTATGCAAGACCTCGTGACCATCTGCTCCTACGATGTCGAGCGTCAGAATCAAGCATGCGAGGACGACGAGGGCCGACTCGTCAGCCCCATACCTGTGCGAACTTGTGGATTTGCTCCACATACTCGTTGACGGGGGTATTTTCGCCTGCTACTATATTCGGCTGTTGCACTAACTGATGCATGAAGGGCAAGTAAACATGTACGCAATCGTTAACACGGGCGGCAAGCAGTACAAGGTCGCCACCGACGATGTCATCACCGTCGAGAAGATCGAGGGCAATGAGGGCGACAAGGTCACCCTGCCGGTCATCTTCCTCAACGATGGTAAGAAGATCGTCACCGATCCCGACAAGCTGGCCAAGGCCAAGGTTACCGCTCAGATCGTTGAGCAGTTCAAGGGCGAGAAGCAGCTGGTCTTCAAGTTCCACAAGCGTAAGCGCTATCGTCGTCTGAAGGGTCACCGTCAGCAGCTCACCAAGCTGAAGATCGTGAAGGTCCAGGCTACGTCCCGCGCCAAGAAGGCTGTCAAGGCAGAGGCCGAGGCTGTTGCCGAGGCTCCCGTCGCCGAGTAGATTACACTCGTAACGAAAGAGTAGGTATACACAATGGCACACAAAAAAGGACTCGGTTCCTCCCGTAATGGCCGTGACTCCCGCGGTCAGCGCCTTGGCACGAAGCGCTATGCCGGCCAGACGGTAACCACGGGCACGATTCTCGTCCGTCAGCACGGCACTCACATCCACCCGGGTGAGAACGTTGGCCGTGGCAAGGACGACACGCTGTTCGCGCTGGTCGACGGTACCGTTGAGTTCCACAAGGGTATCAAGCACAGGGTCAGCGTACGCCCGCTCGCGAACGCGTAATTCACCCTTCATAGAGCACATATGTGGGAGGCACTTGAGTTTTAGGATTCAAGGGTCTCCCTCTTTTTTGTAGGAGGCGATTCTGTTGTCACAGTTCACCGATATCAGCCGCATTAACGTGTGCGGCGGCGACGGCGGAGCCGGATGCATGTCGTTTAGGCGCGAGGCATTTGTCCCCAAGGGCGGCCCCGATGGCGGCGACGGCGGTCGTGGCGGCAATGTCGTCATCCAGGCCGATGCCCAGCTGTCTTCGTTGATCGATTACCGCTTTAAGCATCACTTCCGCGCCGAGCGCGGCACGCACGGGCAGGGTGCCCGTCGTAACGGTAAGAGCGGCGAGGACCTGATTCTCAAGGTCCCTATGGGCACCGTGGTGCGCGAGCTCGACCCCGAGACGCAGACACCGATGTTCGAGATTGCCGACCTGGTGCACGACGGCGAGCACGTCGTCGTGGCGCCCGGTGGTGCCGGCGGTCTGGGCAATACCCACTTTGTGACGTCGGTGCGCCGCGCTCCGGCCTTTGCCCAGCTAGGCGAGCCGGCCGAGGAGCACTGGATTGAGCTCGAGATGAAGCTTATGGCCGATGCCGCACTCGTGGGCTTTCCCTCGGTGGGTAAGTCATCGCTCATTGCGCGCATGAGTGCCGCCCGCCCCAAGATTGCTGACTACCCGTTTACCACACTCGTGCCCAATCTGGGCATGGTGCGTGCCGGCGAATATTCTTACGTCGTTGCCGACGTCCCCGGTCTTATCGAGGGCGCGAGCGAGGGCAAGGGCCTGGGTCACCAGTTCTTGCGCCACATTGAGCGTACGGCCCTGATCATGCATGTCGTCGACATGACGGGCGGTTTTGAGGATCGCGATCCGGTTGAGGACTATCGCATCATCAACCGCGAGCTCGAGCAGTATGGCGCCGAGCTTTCGGAGCGTCCGCAGATTGTCGTCGCCAACAAGTGCGATGCGCCGGGCACGGCCGACAAGATTGCCGACCTCAAGCGCGCAGCGCTCGACGATGGACATATGTTCTTTGCCGTGTCTGCTGTTACGGGCGCCGGCCTCAACACGCTGATGCTTGCCGTGGGCGAGCAGGTGGCTAAGCTGCGCGCCGAGTTGGCTGTCTCCGATGAACCGGTCGACCTGCGCGACGATGAGTGGGAGCGCCGCCGCCTGCAGCGTGAGAAGCGTTTCCGCATTGTCCAGGAAGAGCCCGGTGCCTTCCGCGTGGTCGGTCGTGCCATCGAGCGCATGGTCATTCAGACCGACTGGGAAAACGAAGAAGCCGTCATTTACCTGCAGCATAAGTTTGCGCGTATGGGTGTTGACGACGCGCTCGAGAAGGCCGGTTGCCGTGCGGGCGACGAGGTCCGCATTTGCCAGCGCGCCTTTGACTTTGAGGGCGCTGAGGACTTCTCGGAGTACGAGGAGCTCGAGGATGCCGGCGAGGACGTTGCCGTTGAGGCCATTGACGTGACCGATGCTGCGGATGAGGGCGTCGAGGTTGTCGATGCGGCGGATGCCGAGGACGATGCCGAGACCTCGGAGGGCGAGTAAGCCATGTCGTTGCGCGGTGGAATCGGTTTGCCCGAGCTTCCTCTAGAGGACGGGCAGGAGTTTAGGCTCGGCATTATGGGCGGCACCTTTGATCCCATCCATTACGGGCACCTGGTGACCGCCGAGCAGGCGCGCGAGTCGCTCGACTTGGACGCTGTGCTCTTTATGCCGGCGGGCTCTCCTGCCTTTAAGCTTGACAAGCCGGTGACGCCTGCTGAGGACCGTTATGCCATGACGGTCCTCGCAACCGCCGCGAACCCGGCCTTTTTGGCGAGCCGGTTCGAGATCGACCGCCCGGGCGTAACCTACACGGCCGATACGCTTCATGCCCTTCGCGACTTTTACCCGCCGCAGGTAAAGCTCTACTTTATTACGGGCGCCGACGCGATTATCGATATCGTGACCTGGCATGATGCCGAACGAATCGCTGAGCTTGCCACCTTTATTGCGGCGACGCGACCGGGCTTTGATATCGATACGGCGCGTGCCCGAATCAAAGAGTCGGGGCTGCCGTTCGACGTGCGCTATATTCAGATTCCGGCGCTGGCGATCAGCTCGACGAACATTCGTAAGCGAGTTGCCCGCGGCATGAGCGTGCGCTATCTTACGAGCGAGTCCGTGCTCGGCTACATTCGCAAACGCAGGCTATATGCCGATTTGGGCCAAGAAGATTTTGAGTGATGGGGGTCTACGTTGTCGGTAGAGGATCAGTTTGAGGGCGATGAGCGCGCGCTGCTCAAGCGCATTCAAGAGCTGCTCGATGTTCGCATGAAGGATAAGCGCAAGCGCTATGTGCATTCGCTGGGTGTTGCCGAGACCGCACTTCATCTGGCCGAGGTATACGGTGTCGACCGCTTTGATGCCGCTGCCGCTGGCCTGATCCATGACTGGGACAAAGTGCTCTCCGACGACGAGCTGGTCACGCGCGCTCTGCATTACGGCATTAAGATTGCCGGCTCTCCGTCTGCCGCGACGCCGCTTTTACACGGCCCAGTTGCCGCCTATGAGCTTCCGCAGCTTTTCCCCGAGTTGTCGCCGGCCGTTTTCCAGGCTGTCGACCGTCATACCGTGGGTGCCTGCGACATGACGCCGCTCGATATGGTGGTCTTTGTGGCCGATGCCATCGAGCCCAACCGCCACGGCGACTATGCGCATGCGCTGCGCGAGATGGTGGGGGAGTCGACGCTCGATGAGTTGTTCTTCTCCTGTTTTGCGCAGGGTCTGGTCTATGTGATCCAGTCCGGGCGCTATCTTTATCCCACGGCTATTACGATTTACAACCATTACGCCCAGCTGCGCTAGCTCGGGCTGTCTAGAAAGAGGTATTCCATGGCCGACGAGACCATGACCGGCGAGCAGATTCTTGAAGGTGTGGAGCACAAGAGCTTCGCCGCCACGTCCGACCGCACTGCCGCCTCGCTGTCCGCGAGCGGTGTCGCCGCCGAGGATGTCGCCCGCGCCGCCGCGCAGGCCGCCTACGACAAGAAGGGCGAGGACGTTCAGGTGCTCGACCTGACCGAGCTTTCCGACGTATGCGACTACTTTGTGCTTGCCACCGGTACCAACAACCGCCAGGTCGATTCTATCGTCGACGAGATCGAGGAGAAGGTCGCCGAGGCTTGCGGCGAGCACCCGTTCTCCATCGAGGGCCGTGAGCAGAAGACCTGGATGCTCATGGACTACGGCTCGGTCGTCGTCCACGTCTTCACTCCCGAAGCCCGCGACTTCTACCGCCTCGAGAAACTCTGGGGCGACGCTCCCCAGCTTCCCCTCGACCTCCTCTAAATGATTTTTCTGGGACGGGGATAAAATAATCATTGCTACCGTTTGCCGAACCGCTCACCTTTGTCGGGCGGTTCGGCCTTTTTCTTCCTTTCCTTTTGTATGCTGTGACTACTGCATCCTTGGAAGGGAGGGTTTCGATGACTCGTGTTGCCCGTGCGTTGTCCGAACTCGGCCATTATCACGTCATGCTCAAGGGCTGTGCTGGCCAGTTGATCTTCGAAGACGATGACGATCGCCTTTATTTTCTCAATCTATTGAACAGACGATTTACGTCCGCTCATATTCGCCTTCTTGCCTGGTGCCTCATGGACAATCATGTTCACCTGCTATTTGATGATCTCGATAATCAGATGAGCGTTGCTATGCATGCGATTGATACGGCATATGCGAAACACTTCAATCAAAAAACCGGCCGCCGCGGACCGGTGTTCCAGGAACGATTCAAGAGTGTGATCATTTCTGACGACAAACAGCTGCTCCGTTGCGTCCGATACATACACGACAATCCTGCAAAAGCAGGTATTTCTTCTGCTCCTCTGTATCGCTGGAGCAGCTTCCATGAGTATTTCTCTCATCCCGAAATTTGTGATTGTGAAGGTATTCTCAATCTGTTTGGGGGTACGGAAGCGTTTTATCTTTCGAGTACCGACGGCAAGCCTAATCCCTATTTTATGCCCGAAGGTAAGCATATCTCCGATATGGATGCGCTGGAAGTTGCCCGGGCTCTTTTGGCTCCGCATGAGCCTTATCAGCTTAAAACTTTGCCGAAATCAGAGCGAAATCGTCTTCTGGCAGTGTTGAGGCATCGGGGGTTTACGATTGACCAGATTTCGCGTCTGACGGGAATTGGGACCAATATCATTCAAAGGGCGAAATGACGCTCCAAATGATTAAAAAAGGCTCTGTTAGACCAGGATTGACATACATGTGTCCCCACGGTGCCATATCGTTGA
>CABUOF010000056.1 GCA_902493125.1 uncultured Collinsella sp.
GTCATCGAGGTGTCCGACGACGGACCGGGCTTCTCTCCCGCCGCCCTCGAACGCGGCTGCGAGCGCCTCTTCACAGACGACTCCTCCCGCTCCTCGCGCGACGGAGGCCGCCACTACGGGCTCGGCCTCCATGCCGCCTCCAAGGCCGCGAGCGCCCACGGGGGCTCCGTCTCGCTCGCCAACAGCCCCTCGGGCGGCGCGGTGACCACCATCGCGGTCCCCCTGTGCGGGGCCTGACGACTCAGGCCCTCGCACCGGCGTGCCTCGCAACCAAACGCTTCCATCTTGAAACACGGGGAGTAAATCGCGAAACCGCAGGTGAAAGGGAGTAAAACGGCAAAGAAAAAGCCTCCGTCCCAACGCGGGAACGGAGGCCAGATTACCGTATTTACTCACCAATGTCGTTGGTGACTTTACCGTGACTCTCGTACAAAACGAAACTCTGGAGCACAGTACAGCATTCAAAAGAGCAGGTCAAAGCCCTATCGGCTTATTCCCACTCGATGGCTTCAGTTCTGCCGTCCCATCATTCCAGTTGCGCCCAGTTTTCGGTGCCGTCTCGAACCGAGTGCCGCCAGGTAACGCCATGTCGCGTTTCGTCGGCCTCGGGGACAAAAGCTGGGACAACTTCAAAAACTATTTTCAAACTCAGGACGTTGAGTTTTTGTTTTTGTCCCAAAGGCCGCGATTGGCCGCCTTTGGAGGCTCGATAGCGCCGAAAATGCCCGTTTTGAAACTCAGCCGCCCTTTAGCTTGCAAGCCGCCAGCTGCAATCGTAAGTGAATTAACGAGGGTGACTTTCGAGCCGTTCGCAAAACCGCAGGTCATAAGTTTCAACTATTGATCGCAAAGAGGAATCGTGCCAGGTGGCTATCTCATGAGTTCATCCGTGACCGACGTGGCAGCCAGTGCGCCGTGCGGTTTTACCCATCTTGAAGCCAAAACTGACATCGCGCGCACGATGCTATCGCCACACGATGTCAGACATTGTTCCCGACTTGACCTGATTGCTTCGCGATGAATTTCATGGCCCTAGAGGAAAAAGTCCCTCGCGCCCACGATGCGAATGCCATCGATGTCCGTGTCGTAGGAACCCTGCCTCACGACCACAATCTTCTCGTGGTTGTCTCGTATCGACTTCAGAGGGGCGATCTCGCGTTCCCTGGTCTCGCTTGCGAACATCTCGTCAGTCACCTGCACGTAGAGCACGCGCCCGTCCTTCGTCGCGACGAAGTCAACCTCCTTGCCATAGAGCTTGCCCACGTGCACGCTCCATCCTTCGTAGAGCAGCTGGAGATACACGGCGTTCTCGAACAGGCGCCCAGTATCCGTGACCCTATAGCCGGCCATCCAGGTCCTGAAGCCGGTGTCGACGATGTACTCCTTCGGATTCGTCTTGAGGAGCGCCTTGCCGTGCAGATCGTAACGCGTGGCACGATAGAACAGGAAGGCCTCCTCGAGCGCACCCACGTACGAGGAAACGGTCTTGTTCGTGGTCTTCGACCCCGCAGAAGTTAACGCGCCGGCGATTCGGTTCGACGAGCACTCGTTGCCGATGTTGTCCGCCAGGAATTCGGCCACATAGCGCAGCAGAGAAGGGTCGGTCACCGCGCTTTTGCCCTTCCCGCGCTCGCGGTTGACGATATCGCGCACGGCGATAGCCTCGTAGACTCCGGACATGTACGCCGAGTGCTGCGCCTGGGTCGTCGATAGGGATGCAATGGCTGGCATGCCCCCGTACTCAAGGTAACGAGTAAGCATATCGTCAAAGAGAACGGGGTCCCCCTCAGGGGTGAGAGCCACCGACCTTCCCGATGCAAACTCGATCCCGCAGAAGTCAGCGAACTCGGAGAAGGACAGGGGCAGCATCTTTACCTCTACGTAGCGCCCGGACAGATAGGTGGCCAGCTCGCTCGAGAGAAGATACGCGTTCGAGCCCGTGAGGTAGATGTCGCAATCGAAGTCGACCCTCATCGCATTGACCGCATCCTGCCAGCCATCGATTCTCTGGGGCTCGTCTATGAAGACGTAGGTGCGCCCCTTGTCCGACAGGCACCCGCGAATGCGATCGTAAAGCTGGTCTTCCGTCTTGATGCCCGCACCCTTGCTTTCCAGGTTGACGCTCACAAAACCGCGGCCAGCGACCCCCTCGGACTCGATGGTTATCCTGATAAGGTCGAGAAGGCTCGACTTGCCACACCTGCGCACGCCCGTAATCACCTTGATGAGGTCGGTGTCACGGAAGAGCATTGCCTCCTCGAGGTACCTGCCACGGTTCCTGAGCCTGCTGCACTTCAAGAGCTACTCCTAAAACTCGAATCTGGTTACACTTTTAGGAGTATCATAACTCTGGGCCACAAGATGAGCAAAGAGCGCACCTCGAGACGAATCGGCTAAAGGAATTGCGCGCCTGCCGGGAGGCAGGGCAACTAAGATGGCTAAGAATGAGATCCTAGCTCGCTGACGCAGGATCGTCCGCTTGCGAGAATGTCCAGAACTTTCGATTCAGGGTCGTCATCGAAGGCGACCTTCGCGATCGATCTCCACTTGCGTGGAGATATGCCGACCGATTTCGTGAAGAGGGTGGAGAAGCTTGTTGCTCGTGCGTATCCGCAACGATGCACCACTTCGTCTATGCTCATATCATGGTCGGTGAGCAGTCTTTTCGCCAGCTCGATTCTTTCCGAGGAGACGAACTCGGTTACCGTCAAGCCCGTCACCTGCTTAAATGTCTTCTTGAACTTGGTTGACCCCATGTTCGCTGCCTCGAGCAGGTCCTTCTGCCCGATCGCACCGCCTAGGTTGCTCTCGATGTACGATACGGCTCTCGCGATCGAAAGGCGGTCCTGCTCGGCCACTCCCCCACACAGGCTCTCTCCCATCCTGAGCAGCCTTGCCATCACCAAGTTCGCGATTCCGGAATATAGGAGGCCCGCTTCCGACCCCGGGATCTCCCTTGGAGCTATCTCGTCAAGCATCTCTGCTATTTCCGGATCCCAGGAAGCCTGGCTCCTCAGACCCTTCAGACTGGTCGCCAGCGGTTTCAGCGCCTTGTCGATTCTTTCCCCGAAGACGCTTCGGCAGTATTCGTCGTAATACTCGATCTCTGTGTAGGAGAATCTCGCTCCTTTTGGTAGAAGGACCGAGCTTGTCTTGGGCTTTGCTTCCAGAAAGGCGGAAACGCTTGATCGCGGCATGAGGCCATGCCTTTCGCGGCGGACTGCAAAATACCCGCCAGAATCGAAGCAGAAGGGCAGGCGTTCTTTCAAAGTGAAATCGCAGCAGACGACGGAGAAGAACTGCCGCGCCTGCCATGCCCAGTACCACCCCTCGCATCTGCGCCCGTCGCCTTCGAAGAGGGACCCCTCGCCGTTCCATCCATCTGCCAAGACGAGGCCGATGGGCTCAAGCGAGGCCGCAAAGGTCTCCGCCGCGGCTTGGGCGGCGTGGGAGAACATCGTTTCCTTGTCGTCCATCTTCCGATCCTTTTATTCGCGTTCGGACGCAATTCTTTCGCGCTCAGGCTTTTCCCTCCAGGTGCAACCTGATTCAAATTAACCAAGGTTAACATCTTTTTGTCAATTTTAGCGACACAAGAAAGGCTCTCTGGTTTTGCGAAGAAGAACACGGAAAACACTCGCGGAGGACATCGACGTCAGAACGAAGGTGGCCATGCTCGTCGTGCTCATAGCGACCGGGGCCATCGTGAAGGATTACGTTCTGGGCTCGGTTCTCTTTGCCGTCGTCGTCCTCCTCTCCTTCGCAATCGGGCGCGGAAGGATGGCAGCGTCTTTCTCTTTCGCCTACCTCTTTCTCATGGGTATCTTCTGGGTCACGACGATGCTTCCGCCGAACGCCGCCGGAGCCCTCGGCTCGTTCGCCCTGGCTTGCCGCACCTGCATGCCCATCTGCCTGTTCGCGGCGGTCTTCGCGGCCACCACCAAGATTGGCGACCTCACGGCCGCCCTCTACGGGATGAGGCTGCCGAAGGCGGTTGTCGTTCCGCTGGTGATAGCGGTGCGGTTCTTTCCGACGCTCAAGGAGGAGTCTTCTGCCGTAGCGGACGCGATGAGGGTGAGGGGGCTCGCCCTTTCGCTTAAGAATCTCGTTTCGAAGCCGGCGCTGATGTTCGAATCCGCGATCGTGCCTGTGATGCTGCGCTGCGCCAAGAGCGCGGACGAACTCGCCGCCGCAGCGGTCGCGCGCGGCATCGACCGGCCCGGGAGGAAGACCTCCTACAACGCGCCCCGGTTTGGATGGGCCGACTTCCTCCCTCTCTCGATTCTTGTCGTCTGCTGCCTGCTTCTTGTGGTCGCAAAGGCCAGCCAGGGGATCGGAGGGCTGCTGTGACGAAAAACGCCGTCGAGCTCAGAAACGTCTCCTTCACGTATGCGGGATTCGACGCTCCGGCGATCGACGACGCGAGCTTCGCCGTCGCGCCGGGCGAATGCGTCGTTCTCTGCGGGGAGTCCGGCTGCGGGAAGACCACCGCGACCCGGATCGTCAACGGGCTGGCGGGAGGGTTCTACGAGGGCAGCCGGACGGGGAAGGTCCTTGTAGCAGGCAGGGACATCGACGACCTGGAGGATTGGGAGCTCTCGTCCTTGACAGGCAGCGTTTTCCAGAACCCCCGCACCCAGTTCTTCAACCTCGACACAACCGGCGAAATCGCGTTCGGCATGGAGAACCTCGGCGTTCCCAGGGAGGAGATGCACAGACGGATGCGTGGCGTCGTGCGCGAGCTCGGCATGGAAAGGCTCATGGGCAGGGGCATCTTCGAGCTCTCCGGGGGCCAGATGCAATCGGTGGCGTTCGCGAGCGCATGGGCCTGCAGGCCGAGCGTCTACGTCCTCGACGAGCCGTCGAGCAATCTGGATCCTCCCTCCATGGAGAAGCTCGCCTCCTTCATCTCGAAAGCCAAGTCGAGCGGGTCTGCCGTGATCATCGCCGAGCACAGGCTCTCCTACCTCGCAGGCGTCGCCGACCGGTACCTGCTCTTCGAAGACGGTTCCGTCGCCGCCGAATGGGACGCGCAGCAATTCCTGGGGCTGCCCGACTCCGAGCGAGAGTCTTGCGGGCTCAGGTCCTCCGAGCCGCCGAAGCTCGCCGACCTGATGCAGCGCCTTTCCCGTCCCGTCTCCGCCTTTCCCGCCGTCGAGGCGAGGGGGATCTATGCGGGGTATGAGAAGGGCGTACCGGTCCTCGATGGGACTACCGTCTCGTTCGACCCCGGGAGGGTCGTCGGTATGGTCGGGCGAAACGGGGCGGGCAAGTCAACCCTGCTCAAGTGCCTGGCGGGGATCAAGAAAGAAGAGCTCGGGCATGTCCGGTTCCAAGGCTCGGTGGTCCCTCCCAAGAGAAGGCCCGAGCATGTGTTTCTGGTCATGCAGGACCCCGACTACCAGCTCTTTCGCCCGAGCGTGCGCGACGAGTTGGCATCCGCGGCCCCGTCTCCTTCCGACGTCGACGAACTTCGTCTCGAAGCGGTCTTGGAGAGGTTTGGCCTGGGAGATGTCGCCGACCGCCATCCCGCATCGCTCTCGGGAGGGCAGAAGCAGAGGTGTGTCTGCGCCATTGCGTCGGAGTCGGGCGCGCAGGCGCTTCTCCTCGACGAGCCCACGAGCGGTCTGGATTTCCGGAACATGGAACGCCTCGCGCTCATCTTACGCGAGGAGGCGTCTCGCGGGAAGACGGTGGCGGTCGTCAGCCACGACACGGAGTTCCTGTCAAAGGCCTGCGACCAGATTGTGCTCATCGAGTGAGCCGGCCTGCAAAGGCTGAGAAGGGATTCCTACGGAAGAAAGGATTTGGAAATGGCAGCAAAAGTAAAACGGAAGGAAAGCGGCAGCCTCAGCTCCAGGGACCTCATAGCCCTCGGCGTCTTCTCCCTGCTGTTCATGGTGGTGAGCATGCTCGTCGTGGGAATCACCTCCATGAGCGTCGTGGCATACTGCGGCTGCTGCGCCATCGCAGCGATACCCGCCGGGATCGTCTGGGTCTACATGCATACGCGCGTGCCGCGCGCGGGAACCTCGCTGATCATGGCCCTCGTCTTCGCCGTAATCGTCTTCGTCGTCGGGTCGGGGTGGCCCGTTGCGCTCGGCCTCGCCGTCGGCGGCGTCGTCTCCGAGCTGGTGCGGAAAGCGCTCGGGTACGGGAGGTTCGCGGGCGTCGCCGTGGGATACGCGCTTTTCGAGACCTGCTGGGCGGCGGGCCTTTTCGTCCCCATGTTCGCCTCCCAGGACTACTACCGCGAGCTGATGGGGTCGAACAGCATCGACCCGGCCTACATGGAAGCCCTTCTGTCCACGGTGACCCCCGAGACGTTCGCGATCATCGCGGTCGTGACCTTCGCGGGCGGCATCATCGGCTCGCTGGTCGGACGGGCGGTGTTCAAGAAGCACTTCGAGCGCGCGGGAATCGCCTAGCGCCCTTTTTCAAAGTAATATGAGAGAAGAGGTATTTGATGAGCAAGGAAAGCAAAGGAAGGAAGCCGGGGGCCCTTTCCCGCTGCCTGCAGTTTGCGGGGAGAAGAAAGCCCCTCGTGTTCGCCTCCATGGCGCTGGCGGTCCTATCCGCGGCGGCGTCCTTCGTCCCATACGTGGCGATCTACTTCATGATCAGGGATGCGGTCGGGGTCTATCCGAACCTGGCCGCCGTCGACGTTTCGGCGATGACAGGCTACGCGGGCTTGGCGGTGGCGGGCATAGTCGTTGACGTGGGGTGCTATCTTGCCGCGCTTCTGTGCTCCCACGCCGCGGCATTCGACGCGCAGTACCGCACGAAGCTCGGGATCGCCGCCCACCTCGGGCGAATCCCCCTCGGGCACGTCGCCAGGCTCGGCACAGGCAGGGTCTCGAAGGTCATGGACGAGAGCGTCGGCGGAATCGAGCAGTTCATCGGCCACTCCGTCCCGGACCTGGCGGCCACCGCTGCAGCGCCCGTCGTCTTGGTGGCGCTGCTTTTCGTCTTCGACTGGCGCTTCGGCGTCGCCACGTTGGCGGCGGTCGCCGTCGCATGCATCGTTCAGTTCTCCGGCTACGCCGACAAGCGCGTCATGGCGAGCATGGGGCGCTACCAGGAAGTGAGAGAGCAGATGGGCAACGCCGCCGTTGAGTACGTTCGCGGCATGCGCGTCGTGAAGGCCTTCGGCCAGACGGCGAGATCGTTCAAGCGGCTCGCAGACGCGATCAAGGACTACACGGGGCTTTCCCTCGACGTCACGCTCTTCTTCCGGAACTCCATGCCGGGCTTCACGGCGATCATCAACAACGCGTACCTGTTCGTCCTGCCCGTCGGCATACTCCTCGCCCCGGGCGCGCAGGACTGGCCGACGTTCGTGCTCTCGCTCGTCTTCTACCTCCTGTTCGTGCATTCGATATCGAGCGTGTTCGCGAAGATTCTCTACGTGAGCGAGGACGGGATGCTCGCCCAGGCGAACATCGACCGCATCGACTCGGTACTCGGCATCGAGGAGCTCTCTTATCCCGAGGCGCCGAAAACCCCGAAGGACGCCTCGGTGTCCCTTCGGGGCGTAACTTTCTCCTACGAGGACGAAGCGAAGCCGGCGTTGCGCGACGTCTCGCTGGAAATCCCCGCCGGCACGGTATGCGCGGTCGTGGGGCCGAGCGGCTCGGGCAAATCGACGCTGGCGAACCTCGTCGCACGCTTCTGGGACGTCGATTCGGGCCAGGTTCTCGTCGGCGGCGTAAACGTCCGCGAGATGGGCCAGGACGAATTGATGGGCAGCCTCAGCCTGGTGTTCCAGGATTCCCACCTGTTCCGCGAGAGCATCGCGGACAACATCAGGCGCGGCAAGCCGGGGGCGACCGACGACGAGGTGGTCGAGGCCGCGAAGGCCGCCCAGGCGGACGCGTTCATCAACAGCCTTCCCCACGGCTACGCCACGGTAATAGGCTCCGAGGGCGTGCACCTGTCCGGTGGAGAGCAGCAGCGGATAGCCATCGCGCGCTCGATCATCTCGGACGCGCCCATCGTGGTGCTGGACGAGGCGACCGCGTTCTCCGACCCCGAGAACGAGCATTTGATCCAGAAGGCATTCGAGAGGCTCATGGCCGGCAAGACCGTGATCATGATCGCCCACAGGCTCTCCACCGTCGTCGGCGCCGACAAGATAGTCGTGCTTGACGGCGGGCGCAAAGTCGAGGAGGGCACCCATGAAGAGCTCCTCGCCACATCAGGGACATACGCGAAGATGTGGAGCCAGTACACTGAGGCGGTCGAATGGGGCGTCGAATCAGCTCCGGGCGGCGACGAAGCCCAATCCTCCGAAGCGGCCGCCCCGCATGTGGCGCAGGATGCTTCCGCCGGCGAGCACGACCCTGCGGAGAAATCCGGCAAGCCGTCGAACGGCAGGGCGCCATGGCTTCAGAGGGCGTTCAACCTTTCCGGCGAGGACTACGCCGGACTCAAGCGCTCGGCCCTCGCGTGCACCTTGAGCGATCTGGCGCTCATGATCCCCTTCGTCTGCACGGTCGCGGCGTTCGCGGCTCTCGTGGGGACCCTTGCGGGCGAGCCGTTCGACGCCGCCACGCTCTGGGCTATCTTCGCCGTGGGGCTTGCGGGGATGGCGGTGGTCTTCATCGCTTCGAGAAACGACTACGAGAAAACCTACGTGGCCGCGTACACCGAGTCCGAAGGCACCCGCTTGCGCCTCGCCGACCACCTGAGGAAGCTGCCCATGAGCTTCTTCAACCGCCGGGACACGACCGACGTTGCCGACCGCATCATGGGGGACGTGACGGCACAGAAGTCCATGCTCTCCTCGACGCTCCCGCAGCTCATCGCTGGAATCGTGTCGACCGTGGTCATCTGCGTGATGTTGGCATTCTTCGATTGGAGGCTCGCCTGCTGCGTTATGGTCACGCTTCCGCTTTCGGCGGGGGTCATCGCCTTGAGCCGACGCCATCAGTCGCGCCTTTTCGAAAGGCAGAACCGCGTCCGCCTGGATGCGCTGGCGCGCGTGCAGGACTACCTCGAGGGCATCAAGGACATAAGGGCCTGCGGGGCGGTGGGCAAGGACTCCGCTGCCATGGAGCAGGCGATGCTCGAGCTCAAGAGGGTGACGATGCGGGTCGAGCTCGCCGTCGACGTCTCCGTCTCCCTTGCGAGCGCCATCCTTCGCTCTGGAGTCGGGCTGACCGCCTGCGCCGGCGCGATGCTTCTCGCTTCCGGCGGCGTTGACTTCATGGTTCTGCTCATGTTCCTGCTCATCGTTTCGCGTGTGTACAGCCCCATTCTCGCCCTTGTGTCCCAGCTGCCCAACCTTCTCAACCTGTCGACCAAGACAGCCCGGATCAAGGCGGTCATGGACGAGCCTGAAGCGAAGGGCTCTGCCCCGGCGGATGTCTCCGGCCATAGCCTGTCTTTCCAAAACGTCCGGTTCGGGTACGGCGACGAGGAAGTCCTCCACGGCATCAGCTTCGACGCGCAGGAAGGAAAAGTCACCGCCCTTGTCGGGCCGAGCGGCTCGGGCAAGTCGACCTGCGCCCAGCTGGCGGCGAAATTCTGGGAGCCTGACAGCGGCAGGATCCTCTGCTCGGGCAAGGACATCGCCGGGTTCTCCGAGGAATCGTGGCTCGCGCACGTCTCCATAGTCTTCCAGGACGTGATTCTTTTCGACGACACGGTCGCGAACAACATCCGGATTGGTCGCGAGGGAGCTTCTGACGAAGAGGTGGCCGAGGCTGCAAGGACGGCGCACTGCCTGGAGTTCATCGAGAAGCTTCCCCAGGGGTTCGACACGATGCTGGGCGAGAACGGCGCCTCTCTCTCGGGCGGGGAGCGTTGGCGCCTCTCCATTGCGAGGGCCCTTCTGAAAGACGCGCCCGTGGTGCTCCTCGACGAGGCGACCGCCTCGCTCGACCCCGAGAACGAGACGCTTATCCAGAGAGCGGTCGGAACCCTGTGCGCAGGCAAAACGGTAGTCGTCATCGCCCATCGAATGAGAACCGTCGCCAATGCGGATAAGATCGTCGTTCTCGACGACGGGCGCGTGGCGGAGGAGGGGAACCACAAGACGCTGCTTGCCGAAGACGGACTGTACGCGAGGCTGTGGAGGCTCCAGCAGGAAAGCTCGTCGTGGACCGCTCCCGCCGACGGGAGCGGTGCCGACAATGTTCTGACGGGCAGATGAGCAGACGCGGATGACGAGGCAATCCTCGTCATCCGCACCGAGCGCGGGTTCTGCCGCAATGTCGACATCGCGGAGCGTATGGGCGTCACCAAGGCGCTCTCGGACCTCGGCGCTGCCGTCCTCGTCCGCATGTTCGGCCATGACGTGCGCCTTACAGAGGAGGGCGAGCGCGCCGCATCGGCGACGCTCGAACGTCATCGCTTCTTCGAGCGGCTGCTCGTCGAGTCAGGCGTGGACGCCGAGACCGCCTCGGCGGAGGCCTGCCGCATAGAGCACTGCCTGTCAGAGGACTCCTACAGACGTTTCGCGGCCTATCTCGGGAGCCGACGAGCTGCCGCTCGTCTATCTCCTTGTCGCACAATCACCTCTTTCAATAGGCCGCGTCCCAACGAATGGGTACCATTTACCCGTGTGCACCTGGGACAACGGGCTGAAAAAACCTGCGCAAAGCCACTCGCAGAACACGCAACACCAAACACGACAAAAGAGGCGAACGACAGATGCCGGACCCTGGACGACAGCACCGCGGAAGAGAAGCATTCCAACCACAACCGAACAACTCCAGCTACTAGGCAGGCGCCTGCATGGGCGCCTTTTACTTTTCAGGGACTTAGCTGCCTGCTAAGGCGTGCGGCTCATGGCCGTTTCGTGAAGGCCCGGCCAGCTCGACCCACCTCGACCCATCTCCACTCGCGCCGTGCTCACTAATCGCCATCAGGCGGTTCAATCGTCGCGCAGACGAAAAGGCACACGGTGTCGTGCGGTGTCCTCGCGCGGTGCCGCACGGGAAGATTGGAGGAACCATGGCACGCACAGCCGAATGCGCCGCGCCCGAGGGAAGCCAAGATCGGGACGAATGGATGACGGTGATCGAGATGCAGGAGTACATGAGGGCGAGCCGAAACAAGGCATACGACCTCATCTGGTCGGGCGAGATCAACTCGTACAGGCTCGGAAGGAAGCTCCTGGTTTCGAGGGCGTCAGTGGACGCCTACATCGAGTCGAGGAGCGGGAGGAAATGACGGCGGCGACCGCCCCGGGAGCCGCCCGCGGCCGGGCACGCAAGGGAACCTCGAGACGAGAGGAGCTCGAGGACGACCATGACCAAAAGCATTAGCAGGAGCCAGGTGAGGCCCATCGCATCGACCAACGCGTTATTCGGCGGCGGCAAGGCTCGCTACTACCTGCTCACACTCGTCTTCCACGACCAGGCAGACAGCATCGCCGAAGCGGTCAAGGGCTATGAGGTCAAGCTTGCCAGGGCTGACCTCCCCAACATCCCGTTCCACTCCGAGCCCCTCATGAACGGACACAAGGACTTACTGCATGATTCGTATGTTATAGTTAGATGTCTCTAACTATTTGGGGGCGATAGCAATGCACGAACGCAAGGGCTTCTGGGACAAGAATGCCGGTCGGTACGACCGTTTCATGCGAAAGGACCGGGCGACATATGAGAAGATGTATGAGCTGATCAGGCCGGTGGTGAAAGCAAAAACCGTACTGGAGGTTGCCACCGGCACGGGGCTTATCGCAAAGAGCATCGTAAATGCGGCGGCGCACATCGAGGCTACGGACGCTTCTGCAAAGATGATCCTTGAAGCAAAGCGGGACAATCAATCCGCAAAGCTGCACTTTTCCGTACAAGATATGTTCCGCCTGCCCTATGCACAGAAGTCCTTTGATGTGGTGATCGCGTCCAACGCGCTTCACATAGTGCCGCATCCGGAAAAGGCCCTGCAAGAAATCAGGCGGGTGCTGAAAGACGACGGCGTGCTCATCGCGCCAACCTTCACCCACGCGGGGAGCTCGGTTTCCGGCAAGGCAAAAGCCTTTTTTATGCGTATGGCGGGATTCCCCCTCCACAGCAGGTGGACAAGCGAGGAATACCTACGTTTCCTGCGTCAAAACGGCTGGGCAGTGCAGAAAAGCGCGGTGCTGAAGGCCTCGTTCCCGTTGACCTATGCGGAATGCACGAAATCGGAGGGGCCAGATGTCGTTCTTTGAAAACACCCGCAAGCCCGTGGGTCTCGGCGGAAAACTTATGGTTGCCATGATGAATCTGGGCCACAGCCCTGTGGCGCGGTGGGGACTTCGATTTCTACGACTTGCACCAAATGCCAAGGTGCTGGATTGCGGCTGCGGCGGCGGGGCGAACATAAAACGGCTGCTGAAAAAATGCCCGCATGGCGTCGTCAAGGGCATCGACTATTCGCCCGTCAGCGTGGAGAAGACTAGAAAGCTCAACCGAATTGCGATTCAGGAGGGGCGTTGCGCCGTTCTGCAAGGCAGCGTGGCGGATATGGCGTTTGAGGATAGCTGTTTCGATGCTGTCACGGCCATTGAGACCGTCTATTTTTGGCCTGATTTGCCCCGATGCTTCCGTGAGGTCCGGCGGACGCTGAAGCCAGGCGGGACAATTCTTATCTGCAACGAGAGCAATGGCGATACGGACAAGGACGAAAGGTGGACGCAGATCATCGGCGGCATGACCATCTACAAGGACATTGAATTAAAGGCGTGTCTGGAGCAGGCGGGTTTTCACGAGGTGCAGATACGCAAAAAGAAAAGGTGGCTCTGCGTCACGGCGCGGAAGTAAGGGTATCAAGCACGGGCATTTTTGCATCCATCCTGTACATGGCGATAGGCATGACGGTCATAGCGGCTGTGCTGGCGGCAATTATGACAGTTTTTATTCACCGAGGAAGGAACCTATGAAATGTAAAATCGAGAAAAA
>CABUOF010000057.1 GCA_902493125.1 uncultured Collinsella sp.
GACGTACTTTACGGCGGGACGCCAGGCAAAGAACAATGATGACTCCGCCGCCATGGCGCGCATCGTGTGCGAGCGCTACCTGCGTAACGGTTGCATCACGGGTGTGTTCCTCAACGTGATCAACGTCTACTTTATGTATTCGGCGATTACCGGTATGGGCTTTGGCCTGGGCTTTTAGCTTGCGCCTTTAGGCAATGAGCCTGCACGCATATTCGATGGCTGCTGCGAGGCCGCCGCTCGATCGTGGTTGAAAGACTACATCGGCGGCGGCCTCGTTTTCGTATCCGGCACCGCGAAGGCAGAGCGCGATACCGGCTTCTAAAAGGAGCGGCAGGCCGCGTTGGCTGGTTGCGATTACGGCAGCCTGATTGAGCGAGCAGCTGTGCGATTGGCATTGGATGGCAAGTTCACCTCGCGCCGGGCAAGGGGCCAGAACGGCGGCGACGCGACTTGATAGCAATGCAAATGCTGTGCGCTCATCGGGCGAAAGGCATTCAGCTTCAACGACGACGAGCTTGGGCGGCGCGCTGTTTGTGCGAAGCGTGGCTCGGTACATGCGGACCGAAGAACCCGACATAGAAAACTCCTGTGTATTCGGCAAAACGTAAACTATAGTTTACGTTTTTGTTTTGCTCCATTTCAAACTCGGCTGCATGGACGAACGTGCGAAACAGATTCTTGGCAGGCGGGTCGAAGAGACGCGCAGGGACCTTGGTATCTCCAAGGTTGATTTTTGTGTGGCGACAGGAATCAGCCGACCCTACCTCGACCGAATCGAAGATGGGACGGCAAATTTCACGCTCAAGGTTCTATTTAAGATCGCACCCGCACTCGGCATGACGGTATCAGAACTTCTCGAGGGTATCGAATAGGAGATACCCGTCGACAACTGAATTACGCCATCGGGATACGGTCGTGGTTGACTTGGCTGTAGAACAGGCGCTGGATCTCGGCGGCATCGCGTGACTGGCCGAGTGCCCACATGGTCTTGGCCACGAGCGTCTCGGTGGTCATGTCGTCGCCGCGCAGAATACCCGGATGATCGGCGTAAGCGCGGCCGACCTCATAAACGCCCAGATCGAGGCCCTCTTCGGGGACCTGCGTGGTCATAACGACGGTGCGGCCCGAATCGACCCAGCGAAAAATTGCCTCTTGGAACGACTCGCCCGACTCACCAAACTCGGGGATACCGCCAATGCCAAAGGTCTCCAGAATCACGGCGTCGTAGCTATCGGCAAGGGCGTCGAGGATGCCCGGGTTCACGCCGGGCGTAAGCTTAAGGACAAATACGCGCGGGTCGATGCTGTCGTAGAAACGCACCGGGTTTTCGCCCTGATGCGTGCCGTGAAGCCCGTTGCGCACAATGCGGTCGTTGCGGATATAGGCGATGGGCGGATAGTTGACGCTAATGAACGCGTTAAAGCTCATGGTGCGCTGCTTGCGGGCGCGCGTGCCGGCAATGGCGACGCCGCCAAACACGATCGAGACGTCGTGCGAGTGCTCATCGAGTGCATAGAGCAGGCTTTGGTACAGGTTGAGCTTGGCGTCGGTGAAGGGGTTGCCCATGGGCTTTTGCGAGCCAGTGAGCACGATGGGCTTGGGGCTGTCCTGAATCAGGTAGGAAAGCGCTGCCGCGGTGTAACTCATGGTGTCGGTGCCGTGCAGAATCACGAAGCCGTCGTGGTCGGCATAGCCCTCGACGATGACGTCACGGATCCGCATCCAGTCACTCGGGCGCATATTGGTGCTGTCGATGTTCATGGGCTGCACGACGTCGAGCTCGCAGAGCCCCGAGATCTCGGGGACGCTCTGGGCGAGCTCCTCACCGGTCAGGGCGGGGGAGAGGCCGTTGCCGTCCTCGGTCGATGCGATGGTGCCGCCCGTGGCGATGAGAAGGATGCGCTTCATGCTGATATTCCTATCGTATTTGCCGCCGCAGAGGCGGAGTCGTTCGGCAGTATTGTGGCACAGGGCGTCCAATGTTCAAACGTATTACATCATCTGTAACGTTTGAAAACACTTCAATTGCCGTCAAATAGGGGCCCAGGTCGTGCGTTTGCCGTGCGCTGATGGCTGCGAGGGGCGAGAAACCCCTTATAACGTGTACACTATGGAGGTTATTTTCGTTCATTCACGCGGGTGGGCACCGGCTCCCCGCCAACAAGAGGGGGAACCATGGATCAAAAGGCTTCCGCAAAGGTCCTCGTACTCGACTTTGGTGCGCAGTACGGTCAGCTCATTGCCCGTCGCGTCCGCGACCTCAACGTGTATTCCGAGATCGTCCCCTGCGACATCTCGGCCGACGAGATTCGCGAGATGAACGCCTCTGCGCTCATCCTTTCCGGCGGCCCGGCTTCCGTGTATGCCGAGGACGCTCCGTCTATCGATCCCGCCATCTTTGACCTGGGCCTTCCCGTCCTGGGCTTTTGCTACGGCCATCAGATCACGGCTGTGACGCTCGGCGGCAAGGTCGGTCACTCCGAGGTGGGCGAGTACGGCCGCGCCACCATCACGCGCACTGCCGGTGCCAAGCTCTTTAACTCCACGCCCATGGAGCAGACCGTGTGGATGAGCCATCGCGACGCCGTTTCCGAGGTGCCCGAGGGCTTTACCGTTACCGCCAGCACCGACGTGTGCCCGGTCGCTGCGATGGAGTGCCCCGAGCGCAAGATCTTCACCACGCAGTTCCACCCCGAGGTCAAGCACTCCGAGTACGGTCAGCAGCTGCTGAGCAATTTCCTGTTTGAGATCTGCGGCCTGGAGCCCAACTGGAGCATGGACAACCTGGTCGAGACCATGACGGCCGAGTTCCGCGAGAAGGTCGGCAACGACCGCGTGATTCTGGCCTTGTCCGGCGGCGTCGACTCCTCCGTCGTGGCCGCCCTGGGCGCCCGTGCCGTGGGCAAGCAGATGACCTGCGTGTTTATCAACCACGGCCTGCTGCGCAAGGGCGAGCCCGAGCAGGTGGAGGAGGTCTTCACCAAGCAGTTTGACGTCGACTTTATCCACGTCCACGCCGAGGACCGCTATGCCGAGCTTCTGGCCGGCGTGACCGAGCCCGAGGAGAAGCGCCGCATCATCGGTACGCAGTTCTGGAAAGAGTTCTTCGCCGTGGCGCAGCAGCTCGAGACCGACGGCAAGCCGGTCAAGTACCTGGCCCAGGGCACCATCTACCCCGACATCATCGAGTCCGGCGCTCGCAAGACGGGCGGCAAGACGGCCACCATCAAGAGCCATCACAACCTAATCCCGTTCCCCGAGGGCGTGCACTTCGACCTCATCGAGCCGCTCGATCACTTCTTTAAGGACGAGGTCCGCGCGCTTGGCCTGGCGCTGGGCCTGCCGGGTCACATCGTGTTCCGTCAGCCTTTCCCGGGCCCGGGTCTGGCCATCCGCATCATCGGCGCGGTCGATAAGGAGAAGCTCGAGATCCTCAAGAACGCCGACGCCATCGTGCGTGAGGAGCTCGACGCCTACAATCAGCGCCTGTTTGAGCAGACCGGCGAGCGCAACTCCGAGCACAGCTGCTGGCAGTACTTTGCGGTCCTGCCCGACATTAAGTCCGTGGGCGTTATGGGCGACGAGCGTACCTATCAGCGCCCGATCATCCTGCGTGCCGTCGAGTCCAGCGATGCCATGACCGCCGACTGGGCCAAGCTGCCCTACGACGTGCTGGCCCGCATCTCCGGCCGCATCGTCGCCGAGGTCCCTGGCGCCAACCGCGTGTGCTACGACATCACGTCCAAGCCGCCCGCGACCATCGAGTGGGAATAAACGATATTCGTTGATTTCAAGCCTCTGACCTGCGAAAACAGGTCGGGGGCTTCTTATTTTGCAACCTCTGTGCAACCTTTGCGGTTTCGCGCCCCGTGAACAGGGGATGTAGCACTGTTCACGTCTGGGCCCATGTCGGCACCGATCAATGCCCGCGCTGCTTCTGCTTGCGCTTCAGCTTCCGCTGCTCGAAGCGCGTCGCCCGGGGTTCCTCGCCAGAGGAGAACTGACCGTTCCTTGCGAAACCGCGAGACCAGCTATATCCGCTTGCTGCGGGCTTGCTTGAGCCAGTTCCTCTTGAAAGAGCCTATACCTCCGAAGAACTTGTTGTACGTCTCGCCGTTCTCCTTGGCCTCGCACTTGACCAAGGCAAGTTCGATGGTGCAGAGGTAATCCGCCACTTGCTCGAGGCGGTAGTCGGTCATCGAGGTCTTGCGGCGTCGGACGACCCCTTTTGAGAGGACCTTGCCCACCGAGCCGTCTCGCCCACGGAACAGAAGGAGCGCATCCTCGCGACCTTCGGCGACCTGTGCTGCGAGATGGAGGGCTGCACCATCGCGCAGGGCCCTTTCCAAAGCGAAGTGTCGAGCCGAAGTGTTGAGCGTCGGCCCTGAATGTTCAATGGCCGTTGTTTTCTGCCCCTCAAGTGGTGAACTTCTCCTCGGGGCTGTTGATTCCCCCACGCGCCCCCTTCCGTTCTCTGTGTTCCCCTTATACTCCTTGTACAAGGAGGTAAGAAGTCATGGACAAGACCGCACAGGACAGCTTGGCAAAGAAGCCCGTCGACATGAGGGACAGGATTCTCGAGCATCTCGAGGCCCTCACCTCTGCCGTCTCGCTCGACGACCTTGCCCGTCTGTCCACCTCCGACATCGCCGAGACGCTCATCATCTCCAGGAGTCTGGCGAGCCAGTACCTCAACGACCTTGTTCGCGCCGGCCTTGTGGTTAAGGTGGCGGGCAGGCCTGTCCGTTATTTTCATCGCCGCGCGTTCCAGAAGCGTTTTCAGGTAAAGCTCTCTGCAAGCGAGTACGCCTCGCTC
Organism: uncultured Collinsella sp.; assembly: GCA_902493125.1. Taxonomy (GTDB): domain Bacteria; phylum Actinomycetota; class Coriobacteriia; order Coriobacteriales; family Coriobacteriaceae; genus Collinsella. The sequence goes on from CABUOF010000057.1 coordinate 4,817, forward strand.
GCCGACCTCATCCAGGCGACGGGAATCGCCGATCACCGTGACTTCGCGCGCGCCGTGGGCTTCGACCTGAGCCTCAGCTCCGTTGTCGAGCAGTGCAAGGCTGCGGTTCAGTACCCTCCGTTCGGCCTGCCCATCCTCTTGAGCGGCGGCGTGGGTGTCGGCAAGTCTTTCCTTTCTCGTCTTGTGTACGAGTACGGCAAGAACCAGGGCTTGCTGTCCCGCGACTCCTCCTATGTGCGCATCGACTGCGCCGGGGTCCCGGACGCCGCCTCGTTCAACGGGCTTCTTGGCGAGTCGATCGCGAAATCGCGCGGGGGTGTGGTTTTTGTCAACGGCATCGAGGCACTCTCTCCCTCTGCGATGGAGCACTGCCTTGCGACGGCCCTCGGGCTCGATGCCTCCCAGGATGCGCCGCGCGCTCGCCTCGTTCTTTCGACGACGCTTTCCGCCGATGACCTGAAGGTTTCCTCGGCCTACAGCAAAATGCCCATCTGTGCCCGCGTCCCCTCACTCAAGGAGCGGACCCCCGAGGAGCGCGAGGATCTCATCTTGAGCTTCCTGCGCAGCGAGGGGTGCCGAATCGGTTCTGATGTGAAGATTAGCCGCGGCGCATACCGTTGCCTCGTGAACGCGGACTTTTCCGATAACATCGCCGGCTTGCGCGCCTGCGTGACGAACTGCTGCGCCAAAGCGTTCCTCAATCGCGAGGGCGACTACGTCGTCGTTCGCCCGTATCTTCTTCCCAGCGGGCTCCTCTCCTCCGCGCAGATCGATCAACAGCCCGATGATGGCGTTCTGATCGACGCGTCCCTGGATGCCGCCGAGAGCACAGGGCCGGTCGAGCAGGCGCTCGATGCCCTGTGCTCTCTCGATGAGCGATTCTGCGCCGGGGAGCTCTCTGTCTCCGAGCTCGTCTCGCAAGCTGTCTCTGCTGTGCGCGGCGTTGAGGATCACTTGATCTTCGGCCGCGGCGTTACCTCCTCGAGGTCGCGCGCCTTCGAGCGCATCGTGGGCGCGGTCCTTGCCGACGCAGGCTCTTCTTATGGCATCGAGCTTTCGAGGAAGGTCGCTTTTCTACTGGCCCAGGAGATTTGCCTGCAGTTGTGGCCGGGCATCGGCCTGGCTAAGCGAAAGTCTGCCTGTGCGGAGCAAATCTCCCATCTCCTCGGTGCCGTGACCTCCGAATTACCGTTTGCCTCGAGCGTCTCCGATCAGGTCGCCGCAGACGTGGAAGGGGCGCTGGGAATCTCGCTCGATCACTTCACGAAGACGCTTCTGACGCTGTGCGTCGCATCGGAGTCTCGCGACGCGAAGGCCCTTCGAACGCTCTGCGTCATCTTGTCCCACGGCTACTCAACGGCGACGAGCATCGCCGACGCGGCGAACCGTATGCTCGGCATGCATGTGTACGAGGCGGTCGACATGCCCTACGACCAGCAGCTGAAGGACATCGTCGGTCCGCTCCAGCGCCTCGTCGACCGCCATTCCTACTGCACCGGGGTTGTGTTCCTCGTCGATATGGGCTCCTTGGAGGAGGCCTATAAGGCCCTCGAGAACGTTACCGACTCCACTATCGGCGTGGTGAACAACGTCTCTACCGGTCTTGCGCTCGAGATCGGGGTCGGGCTGCTCGGCGGCAAGTCCATCGCCGAGGTTCTTGGCGATGCAACCGCCGCGTGCGTGACGCACTGCAAGGTGATCGAGCGCGTCAACCGTGAGGACGCCATCGTCTTCTGCTCCGAGTCCGGGGTCGACGCCGCGGAGAGGATACGCCAGCTCGTCTCGCAGAGCCTCCCGCGCACCATAGGCGCGCGCCTGCTCACGAGGCCCTTCAAGCAGCTCGTCGCGAACGGGTCGAACGACGCCGTTTTCTCCGAGCACCGCGTCTGCGCCGTCATCGGCACGGGAGACCCCGGGGTCGCCTCCATCCCCTTCGTCGCCCTCGAGGACATCATGTCGACGGCGTCCGCCTCTAAGGTCGATGCCGTGTTCGGCAGGTGGCTTGACGCTTCCGAGCTCTCTTCTTTCCACGAGAAGCTGCTCTCGAACATGACGCTGCAGAACGTCATCCGCTCCATCACCATCCTCGACCCGGAGCGGCTATTCCACGAGATCGAGAGCGCCGTGCACGAGCTTCAGCGCAGGACAGGCGAGAAGATCGGCAGCAACGCCATCATTGGGCTCTACGTCCACCTCTGCTGTCTCGTCGAGCGCCTTGTTACCAGAAACCCCATTGAGACCTACGTTGGCCAGGACCGCTTCGAGGAGGAGCGTGCCGATTTCATCGAGTCCTTCAGGCAGAGCTTCTCGAGTATCTCGACGCGCTATCGCGTAGAGGTTCCCGTAAGCGAGATCGCATATGTCTTCGACTACATAAGCGTGAGCGCCGCCCCGGCGCGAGAAGAGCGCCTCGGCTCCTCGGACCTCCTGCTCGACGAGTGACCTTCCCCGCGCCGCCGCAAGCTGACCGCGCGTCCTCAATAATCCGATAACCCCTTGCCCGGCGCGAATCCGGATAGCGCCGAGGCAGTACCGAACGTAAAACTTCATTTGATAGGAGCAAACATGAGTGTTGTTATGGCACGAATCGACAATCGCCTGCTTCATGGCATCATCGTGACGCAGTGGGCCCCGGTGTCGGGCGCGACCCGAGTCATGGTCATCGACGACAAGGTCGCCGGCGACGAGGTCCTGAAGTCCACTATGAGGATGGCGCGCCCCGCGGGCATGGCCGTCTCGATCATCTCCGAGGAGACCGCGCTCAAGAACTTCGCGGCGGGCAAGTACGACCGCGAGAAGGTCTTTGTCATCGCCAAGGAGCCCGAGACGATCCTTCACCTGGTCGAGTCGGGCATCGAGCTCCCGTCGCTGATCGTCGGCGGCTCGCTCGTCAAGGAGGGCGGCGTCCAGCTCACCCAGCGCGCCTATGCCTCCGCCGAGAACGTCCAGAGCTACAAGGCGCTCATCGCCCGCGGCGTCAAGGTGACGGCACAGTTCGTGCCCGCCGACAAGCCCGTCTCCGTCGCCGACCTCATCTAAGGAGGGATCATGGTCAACTTCACTATCCTGCAGGTCGTCCTTTTGACCCTGCTGGCCTTCATCAAGCACGTGGACTACTACGGCATCCCGATGATCTTCGTCAACTATGCCGTCTTCTGGGGCCTTATCACCGGCGTCGTCATGGGCGACTGGCAGACCGGCCTCGTCATCGGCGGCACCATCCAGCTCATGCAGCTCGGCGTCGCGGGCTTCGGCGGCTCGTCGATTCCCGACTACGGCACGATGGCCATCATCGCCACCGCCTACGGCGTGACCCTGGGCGCGGACACGGGCCTCGCCATCGGCCTGCCGGTCGGCATGCTCGGCATCCAGCTCGACGTCATCGTCAAGATCCTCAACGGCTTCGTCGTCGAGAAGTCCCAGAAGTTCTGCAACGAGGGTAAGTTCAATCAGATGAACGCCATCCTGTGGGTCTGCCCCGCGCTCTTCGGCCTGTGCGCCGCCCTGCCCGTCTTTGTCTCCGTGACGCTCGGCCAGCCCGCCGTCAACTGGCTCCTCGAGGTCATGCCTCAGTGGTTCCTCTCCGGTCTCACCCTCGCCGGCAAGATGCTCCCGGCCATCGGTATCGCCATGCTGCTCCGCTACATGCCCACCGGCAAGTACTTCCAGTACCTGCTCGTCGGCTTCTTCCTCTCGGCCTTCCTGAACGTGCCCATCATCGGCGCCGCCATCGTCGGCGTTGCCCTCGCGATCGCGTTCTACCAGCGTGCCGAGAGGGACACCGAGCTCGCCGCCCACGCTTCCGCAGACGCCTTCATCGGAGAGGATGAGTAACCATGGAAAACGAGAACATCACCGCCGTCGCCGAGGGCAAGCCCTCCGGCTACAAGGTCACCAAGAAGGATCTGCGCAACGCGAACTGGCGCTGGCTCATGAGCGTGTGCACCTTCAACTACCAGACCCAGCAGGGCGCCTCAGTCGCCTACGCCCTCTCGCCGGTCCTGAGGAAGATCTACACGAACGACGAGGACTATAAGCAAGCGCTCAACAACCACTTCCGCTACTACAATACCCAGCCTTGGCTCGCCGCCATCATCCTTGGCGCCTGCGTGGCCATGGAGGAACGCGACGGCCTAGCGGCGGCGGACGCCGTCCAAGACCTGAAGATCGGCACCATGGGACCGCTCGCCGGCGTCGGCGACTCCCTGCTCATGACCATGATCCCGACCATCATGGGCTCCATCGCCGCCTACATGGCCATCGAGGGCAACCCCGTGGGAGCCGGCATCTGGTTCGCGCTCATCCTGGCCATCTTCTGGGTCCGCATGCACGCCCTCGAGTTCGGCTACAAGCAGGGCGTGAAGCTCGTCACCGACTTCAGCGAGAAGCTTCCCAACCTCACTGCCGCCGCCTCCGTGCTCGGCCTCACCGTGGTCGGCTGCCTCATCGCCTCGGTCATCGGCGTCACCTGCCCGATTAGCTTCAGCTTCGGCGACGTCTCGATGGAGATTCAGCCGCTGCTCGACAAGATCCTGCCTGCCATGATCCCCGCCGCCATCACGGGAAGCGCGTATTACCTTCTTACCAAGAAGAACGCGAGCATGACGGTCCTCATCCTCGTGGTGATCGTCCTCGCGATGGTCGCCTCCGCCGCTGGCATCCTCGCTTAGCTTCGACCCAAGAGATTGGTGAATCAATGAGAAAGATAGTTGTGGCGAGCCATTCCCTTCTCGCCCAGGGCTTCAAAGACACCCTCGAGTTTCTTACGGGTAAGAGCGACGCCGTCAACGCCGTGTGCGCCTACGTGAACGACAACGGCGAGGGGCTCGACGCGGCGGTCGAGGCGGCTCTTTCGGGCACTGACGAGGTCGTCGTCCTCACCGACGCGCTCGGCGGCAGCGTGAACCAGCGCTTCTCCCGCTTCGCCTCCGACCGGATCCACGTGATCGCGGGTGTCAACCTCCCGCTCGCCATGACGGTCGCGCTCGCGCGCCCCGACGAGAAACTCGACTTCGACGCCCTCGTCGACGAGGCGCGCCAGCAGATCGTCTACGTGAACGGTGCCAGTTCCGCCGAGTGCGAAGACGACGAATAGAGGAGGTCGACGATGAGAGAGTTCCTTAAGGACGTGTGGATGCACGGCGGTGAGGAAAGCCGCGCCATCACCCCCGAGAACATCACGGGCGAGAAGGGCCGTGCCGCCATGTCGGCCAGCCACCTCGGCGTCGGCCGCAAGGGCTCGTGCTGCGTGCCCCTTGAGTCCGGCGAGACCATCACGCTCGCGGACATCGAGGGCCCCGGCATCATCCGCCACATCTGGATGACCGTCCCCGACAAGACCGCCGCCGGCAGCTTCGTCATGCGCGACCTCGTGCTGCGCTTCTACTGGGACGACGAGGAGACCCCCTCGGTCGAGTGCCCTGTCGGCGACTTCTTCTGCAACGGCTTCGGTGAGCGCGCCATCGTCAACTCGATGCCCATCTGCGTGAACCCGACGGGCGGCATGAACTGCTACTTCGAGATGCCTTTCAGGAAGCACGCCAAGGTCACGCTTACGAGCGAGCACCCCGGGTTCATTAAGTACATCTTCTACACGTTCAACTACGCGCTCACCGACGTGCCGGACGACGCCATGTACTTCCACGCCCGTTTTAACCGCGAGCGCAGCACCCGCAGGGGCGTCGACTACACCGTGCTCGACGGCGTGCGCGGTAAGGGCTACTACGTCGGCACCTACATGGCCCTGTGCGCCCTGGAGCGCTATTGGTGGGGCGAGGGCGAGATGAAGTTCTTCCTCGACGGCGACGAGGAGTTCCCCACGGTCACCTCGACGGGAGCCGAGGACTACTTCGGCGGTGCCTGGGCCTTTCTCGACAGGCCGCCCCACGCGCTGCCCGAGGCGCAGTGCTTCAACACGCTGTTCGCCGGCTACCCGTACCGCTCGACGCGCGACGCCACGCGCGACCGCTTCAGCGCGGGCAAGCCGAACCCGAACCCGATGCTCGCGACCAACGACGACGCGCTGCCCAGGCATGGCCTCTACAGGTGGCACCTTCCCGACCCGATCTCGTTCAAGGAGGACCTGCGCGTGACGTTCCAGGACCTCGGCAACGACGACATCAAGCTCTACGAGCGCGAGGACGACATCTCCACCGTCGCCTACTGGTACCAAAGCGAGCCGCACGCCGTGCTCGCCCCGTTTGCCGCAAGGCAGGACCGCGTGCCCAGGTAGGGTCGCCTCGAAACAAGCCAACGTTATGGGCGCCCGCGGTTGACCATGACTGCGGGCGTCCCTTTGTAAGGAGGATCACATGAGCGAAAAGCAAATGAGGCTCGGCGCCCTCGAGGCCGGCGGGACCAAGATGGTCTGTGCCGTGGTGTCCGGCGACGGCGAGGTCCTCGACCGTATGGAGACCCCGACGCTTATGCCCGCCGAGACCGTCCCACAAATGGTCGAGTGGTTCACCGCCCGTGATGTGAACGCGTTGGGCATCGGCGCCTTCGGCCCGACCTGCGTCGACCCCAACGATGAGCGCTACGGTTCCATCCTTCAGACGCCCAAGCTCGCGTGGCGAGGCTATGGTCTTCGCGCCGCGTTCGCCGACGCCCTCGGGATTCCGGTGGCCTACGACACGGACGTGAACGTTGCCTGCCTCGGCGAAGTAGTCTTCGGCTGCTGCAAGGGGCTCGAGGACGCCGTCTACGTGACCATCGGCACCGGCGTGGGCGCGGGCGTCATGTGCGCGGGCAGGCTCCTTCACGGCATGCTGCACCCCGAGGCCGGCCACATGCTGGTAAGGACCCGTCCCACCGAGGAGGGACGCTGCGTCTGCCCGAGCCACGCGAGCTGTCTCGAGGGCCTCGCCTCCGGCCCCGCCATCGCCGCGCGCTGGGGAAAGCCCGCGGCCGAGCTCGCGGACAACGCTGAGGTGTGGGCGCTCGAGGGGGATTATCTGGGGCAGATGTGCGCGAACCTCGTGCTCATGTACTCGCCTCGCCGTATCGTCCTCGGCGGCGGCGTGATGCACCAGGAGCAGCTCTACGGCATCGTCCGCAAGAAGACCCTCGAATATCTGGGTGGCTACATCCAGACCGCCGAGCTTAAGGACATAGAGAGCTACATCTGCGCCCCGGGCTGCGGCGGCGACCAAGGAATCCTCGGCGCGGCCGAGCTGGCAAGAAGGGCGCTCGCGTAACTTGCGCTCTCTCCGCCATACAACGCGTTAAGAAAAGACGAGCGCTTCTTGCCAATTGAGCGGCAAGAAGTGCTTGTCTTTTGCATTTTTGTCTCTCAAAATCTTATTTTCACGATTTGCATTTTCATCCCGTTGTCACCGACCCTTGCGAGAAACCGGAAAAAGCCGCTGACAGAAGGGTCTCTCAAATCGTTATAACCCAGCATATAGCCGCGACTTGTGACCTGCAGACGGCTGTCCCACGTGCCGATTTCCTTGGCGGCATCCGAAACCGCAAAATATGCCCCCACATCCTTGATTTTTGCAGTCTTAAGCCATGTTTTTGCGATCATCTTTACTGCCATCCGATTGGCAGCATCAAAGACCAGCACACCGCCGGGGAAAGCGTCCGCCATCCCCCGCACCAGTTCCCGGACCTGCTGAGTCAGAAAGTAATAGAACACCCCGGAGGCAAAGAACACCACCCCGCCGGAGGCATCGATTTTGTTAAACCATGCGGTGTCTTTCAGGTCACAGGGGATATTTTGTTCTCGATTCCCGGCGGGCAGTAGCTGCTGCCGCAAGGTAATCACATCCGGGAAGTCCAGATTGTAGATCTTGCATCTACCGTTGTCGCAGGTTCTGCCGGTGTTGTCCAGCCCGCAGCCCAGATTGACCACCGCCGCATTGGGGTGGCCTTTCAGGTAATCCCGCACCTCGAAAGCAAGATCACCCTGCCGCATTGCCACCTCCAGCGCACCAAAGCGCTGTATCAGGCTGCGGGAGTCTTTCTCTGCCTCTGAA
>CABUOF010000058.1 GCA_902493125.1 uncultured Collinsella sp.
CTTCCTGGCCGGCCACGAGTCCTTCGCTGCCGCTGAGGGCGCTATCGGCCTGGCTCTGAACGCCAACAAGGCTCGCAAGAAGCCGCTGCGCGTTATCCTCAACGGTCTGGGCAAGGACGCCGCCCAGATCATCGCCCGCATCAACGGCTTCACCTATGTGAAGACCCAGTTCGATTACTACACGGGCGAGCTCAAGGTCGTCGAGACCATCCCCTACTCCGATGGTCCCCGCGCTGCCGTTAACTGCTACGGCTCCGACGACGTCCGCGAGGGCGTTGCCATCATGTGGCACGAGAACGTCGACATCTCGATCACCGGTAACTCCACCAACCCCACGCGCTTCCAGCACCCCGTCGCTGGCACCTACAAGAAGGAGCGCCTCGAGGCTGGTAAGAAGTACTTCTCCGTCGCTTCTGGTGGCGGCACTGGCCGTACCCTGCACCCGGACAACATGGGCGCCGGCCCTGCCTCTTACGGCCGTATGCACTCCGACGCCCAGTTCGCCGGTTCTTCCTCCGTGCCTGCGCACGTTGACATGATGGGTCTCATCGGCATGGGCAACAACCCCATGGTCGGTGCCACCGTCGCCTGCGCTGTCGCCGTCGAGGAGGCCCTCAAGGCCTAATCGCGCCCGCGCGATGCTCATATAGTTGAGCTTTGGAGCCGCTACCTTTCGAGGTGGCGGCTCTTTTTGTTTGCGCTGGCGCAGGGTAGCTAATGCCGGTATATCAGCTGGGGCGAAATACGAGACGTGAAGAGATAGAGCGTCAGAGCGTCCATGACGCCCACCTACCATATTTGCCCTTTACCGATTTGCCGGGTCTTTGCGGTCCCATTGCCGATCACCCGTGCGACAATGCGCCGGACGAGAAAGGAATCCGATGGAATCGACTGATGTACTGGTAATTGGATCTGGCATTGCGGGCCTTTGCGCCGCCATCGAAGCGGCACGCACGGGCGCAACCGTCGCTGTGGCAAGCGCCGGCAAGACTATGAGTGGATCGAGCTTCTTCCCCGGAACCTGGGGCCTGGGGCTTATCGGACCCGTTAACCAAGACGACGAACAAGACCTCATCGACACCATCCAGACCGTCGGCGGCGGTGTCGCCGACCCCGAGCTTGTCCAGACGTTTGTCCACGGCATTCCCCAGGCAATTGAATGGCTCGAGCAAGACCTGGGCGTTGAGCTCCAGCGTCCGCAAAGCGCTGAGAGCGCTCAGCAAAAGCAGTTTATCCCCTGCTTTGACCACAAAACGCGCATGTGGCGCGGCCTCACCCGCAAGCCCCTTGAGGACGCTCTGACGGCCCGGATCGAGTCGCTCGGCATTCGCCTGTTCCCCCGCCATGAGCTTATCGACCTTGTTGAGGACACGAACGGCAAAATCACCGGAACCGCGCTCTACGACCTCACCGAAGATCGAATCGTGCCCTTTGCTACCAAAGCCACGATCATCGCAGCCGGTGGCACAGGCGGCCTGTTCGAGCGCAGCCTTACGTCGACTGATGTGCTCAGCTCCTCGCAGGCCATCGCACTGGCGCACGGCGCATCACTTACTAATATAGAGTTCATACAGATGATGCCCGGCTTCATCGAGCCCAAGCGCAACCTGGTCTTCAACGAGAAAACCTGGCGCTACGTACATGTAGACCAGCCGGCAGATATTGCCGCCGACAAGCTGGACGACCTGCTCGAGCAGCGCTCTGGATATGGTCCCTTCACGTCACGCTTGGCCTCCCGCGCTATCGATCTCGTCATTGATCAGGCAGGTGCCGAAGGCCTGGCGCTCCACTACGACTTCCCCCGCGTGGATGTCCCAGAGTTTGTGCAGACCTTTGCCACCTGGCTGCAAGACGAGCACGGCATCGCCCCGAGCGACGAGATGCGCGTGGCGATGTATGCCCACGCCGCTAACGGCGGTATCAAGATCGACAAGACCGCATATACGGGCGCTGAGGGCCTCTACGCCTGTGGCGAGGCGACAGGCGGCATGCACGGCGCCGACCGCATTGGTGGCCTATCGAGCGCCAACGGCATCGTATTCGGACGCATCGCAGGCGCATCGGCAGCCCTTGCAGCGCAGAAAGAGCCTGAGACAGCCCTGAAGGTGGATATCGCCCTCCCCCAGTACGGCATTGCCACAACAGATGCCGAACGCCTGACACACAGCCTTAAGCACACGATGAGCACCTATTGCATGATCAACCGCACAGAGACGGGCCTATCCGAGGCACTACACGAGCTTGAGGGCTTGAAGACAGAGGCAACGACCTTGAGCACACAGAAAGCCCAGGACAGCGAAGTCGCAGCCCTCGCCCGCCTGCAATCGCAGATTCAACTAGCACAGGAAATGGTCAAAGCCATGCGTAAGCGAACCGAAAGTCTCGGATCGCACTATCGAGCAGACTAAATCGATTCTCACTTTGAGTTTGATCACAACTTCTCAACATGCATCGAGCCCCGTGAGCATAATTCTCATAAGGAGAGCACGTTTATGGGGCTTTAGCCGTGTTTTCCCTAAGGGAATCACGGTGCAGTTTCCCCAACTTCGCGCGCCGACGGGTTCGACCCCATGAAAGGTCAACAAAAAAGCGACCGGCCGAAGCCAGTCGCTTTAACATACTTTGGTGGGCCGTCAGGGGGTCAGCCTGCTGCGCAGGCGGCCGCTGCGGCGCCAAGGCGCCTTGCGCGCTGCGCTGGTAAATGCTTACGCATTTCCTCAGCTCCGCGCCCTTTCGGGTTCGACCCCATGCGAGGTCAACAAAAAAGACGGCCAACCGAAGTTAACCGTCTTAACTTGCTTTGGTGGGCCGTCAGGGGGTCGAACCCTGGACCTTGGGATTAAGAGTCTTGAACGCGTGCTTTTGGCAAGCGCTCTACAAGCAAAGATGCAGGTCACGCTTATTCTGCTCGTACAATTTACGCTCAAGTTGCATTGGAGAACGGATATTTACGGTTATCGCATCATGCATAAAGCCCCTCCCCGGCATACTTGCCGGGGAGGGGCTAATGCTTATGGCCTGTCGATGATCACCTGATCGCCGTCCTCGTCGAGGTACGGCGTGATCGCGATGCCGCGGTCGCTCTCGACCACGATGTAGGCTCGATTTGTCGAGCGCTCGGTCGCGATGTACGAATTGACTCCACCAGGCAGATCGTACAGGGGACCTTCCGACTGGTCCATGACAGTCATGTCAGATGCCGCCTGGGCATTCTTGGGCGCCAAGGCTGAGCAGACGATGATGATGAGCCCCGACATTGCGATGAGGCACGCGATCGCATAGGCGAGGCTGAGCATCTTATCTCTCGGTTTCATGTCACTCCTTGATGAGGTAGTCATCTGCCTCGGGCTTTCCGGTGGCACGTCCCACGGCAACATAGCGGATCTTCCCGCTGCCGCCGGTGTAGCGTCCCCAGATAAAGCCGTCCGCGGACTTATACCAGTCGTCGAGCACGACAGTCTGCCCCCTGCTGTAGGAGGCCACCACGGACCCGGAGAGGGACGGCGTCGAGCGCACGTTGAGCTTGAAGACGGTGCAGCGGTAGCGGCCGCCGAAGCTCTCGGTCTCAGTCGCCTGCTGGGTCGGCTGCTTCGCGGGAGCCTGCTGAACGGGTGCGGAATTCGATACCTTGATTCCGAAACTCTCGAGGTAGATTCGGGCCAGGTCGTCGAGGTATTCATTGAACTTCTGCAAATCGCCGCCGTTGTCGATGAAGCCGTTCTCGGCGAGGCGGTAGTTGATGCCGCGCGCGGCAGCCCTGTTGACGTTGGCGAGGTCGGAATGCTTGACGAGCTTCTGCGCCCGTCCCGGCATAAATGCTGACAACTTGTCCGCCAGCGTCTTGTCGTAGGAGTCCGGGCTGAACTTCGAGCTGATGATCACATGGGCACCGTGAGGTGTCTTGAGGCCGCTGGCGTCCATATGCAGCTCAACGACGGGGCCGTCAGCCTTGAGGCTGTTCAGCCCGCCATCCGCATACCAGTTGCGCGAAGTGTCGCAAAGCACCACCTCATCGCCGCCAAGCTCCTTAATGCGCCTGCCGAGCGCACGCACGCGCTCGGCCTCGGTGTACCCGCCGGCGCAGCAGCCGGGGTCGCCGGCGCCGTGCCCGCAGATGACGAACAGCTTGGCCACGCTATTCCTCGCCGCCCTCGTGAGACGGTCCCGGCTGCGCGCCGCCAACCTCTGGCAGGTCGGTCGCGACACTGGTTAGCAGCGACACGACGGCGGCGACGCCCGCCACGCTCGCGACCTGCACCCAGTCGAGGTCCGTGAATCCGACGCTCCCGGTACCGATGAGCGCCACCGCCGTCTGAGCAGCCGTCTTGACGGCGCGGGTGAGGGCCGCGATTGCCCATTCCTCGTACTTCTCCATGATGCTAGTCCTCCGATTCTCCCCTGATGGGGGCGTTGACGATTTCCTGGTAGTAGTGGGTGCCGGTGCCATTTCCGCTCATGCCGTGGTAGGCCCCGTAGACCTGCGAGGCCTCCTGCTTGACCCAGTCGGGGCAACCCTTGCCGCTGACCACGTAGCGCTCATGGAGGTCCACGAGGCGGCTTCGCAGCATCGTCCGAGTGCCCTCCTGCATCGCGTCCATGAGCCGGTACAGGCGCATGAGCGCACCCGCGAGGGCCGCGAGGACAACCGGCACGGCCCACTGGACGGCCGCGCTGGCTAGTTCTTCCATTCGCATGCCCCCACTAGGCCGTCAGCTGCTTCCATGCAGACTCGCTGCCGAACGTGCCCGGCTCGATTGTGTTGCCGTCCATCAGCGACTCGTAGACCTGGCCGTACTTGGTGACGCGGTCGCCCTTGGCGTATGACTTGCCGCTGACCCACTCGGGAACGCTCTCGCCTCCGGCCGTGGACGCCACGACCTTCGCCCAGTGCTGGGGGTCGGAAGCGGGATCCGCCGCAGTCGCCGTGTGGCCGGAAATAGCCTTGTAGAGCGTGCCCTGCCAGAGCACGCGGTCTCCTTGCGCATAGACGTGACCGCATGCGTAGAGCGGATAGAGTGCCGGAACCTTCAACGCATCATCGTCGGAGAGGGCGGCCGCCTGGATCTGGGCGAGCATGAGGGCGGCGTCCTGAGGCGTTCCGGCATCGGGAACGAGAGTCCACACCTGCCAGATGGCGCCGTCATGCTGCTCATAGGAGAGCACCGTGTGGTAACCGGCGCCGGGGTTGGGTTCCGCCGCCTCGCGAATCGGCAGGCCGGAGCCGTCCGTGGTCAGGTAGACAGACCCAGATACAAATTGTCCGTAAAACATTTTTCTCCTTAATGGTTGATTCTTTCCCAAAGCTCCGGAGCCGTGTCGGGCTCAGATCCGATACGGGGCGCATGCGTCTGCAGGCACTTGTACAGGTCGCCTCCATATGCCACGCGCGCGCCAGCGGCATACGAGGCCTCGCCCACATACCACAGCCGGATGAGCTGGGGCACCTTCAGCGCGTCCTCGTCACCGAGAGTCTCGGCGGACATGGCAGCAAGCCGCACCGCGTCATCGCGCATCCCGTCTGGCACGACACTCCATACTTGGTAGATGGAACCGCCCCGCTGCTCATACGCCATGTCCGCCTTGAAACCCTCGGGGACCTCAGGCTCATCAGACGCGAGAATCGGGAGACCCCTCCCGTCTGTCGCCAGGCGCACTGCGGGCCCGACAAGGGTCCCGATCAATGCCATTTAGACTCCTTTCTCTCGACCTCTCGTGGCAGAAATCCCACGCGCGTATCCTCTCCTTGAGAGCCCACGCGTCTGGGATTTACGGGATTGGAGACCATGATGAAAGTTGCAGAGGCCGCCTCGAGGTACATGGACGACAAGCGCGGCAGGCTGCGCGCCTGCACCCTGGCCGGATACGAGAGCGCGCTAGCGCTGCACGTCCTACCTCGCTGGGGCGAGCTGGAACTCGAGTCGATAACGCCCGAGGGCGTACAGGGCTGGATTGATTCGTTTGAGCTGCCGGGGGCCGCCGAAAAGGCGTACAAGACCCTGCGGCAGGTTATCCGCTGGGCCATCCGCCGTCTCGGTGTGCGGATGTACGACCCCACCGCCGCCGGTGTCGAGCTACCGCACAAGCCGGCGCACCGCCCACGCACGATGGAGGCGAGCCAGGTCCGTGCCTACCTCCGCGCGCTGTGGGGACACGAGTGCGAGGCGGTCGCAATCTGCTCGGTAACCCTCGGGCTGAGGCGCGGCGAGGCGTGCGGCCTCAAGTGGTCGGACATCGACCTGCGCACCGGCGAGGTCCGCATCCGTCGCTCCCGGCAGGTGGTCCATGGCCACGAAGTCGTAGAGGCGCCGAAGACGGAGCGCTCGGCCAGGTCCTGCTGGCTCCCCCGCTTCGCCGTCAAGCGCCTGCGCGCGCTGCGCAAGGGCCGCTCGGGCTGGCTGTGCGAGCTGTCGCCCGACGCCATCGCGCGACGCATCAAGTCCGCATGTCGCCAAGCCGGAGCCGCCTGGACCTCGATGACGGAATGCCGTCACACGTGGGCGACGCTCGCCGTGGAGGCAGGCGTGGGAATCGAGACCGTGGCCATGATGCTGGGGCACACCGATATCGGCACGGCATACGAGCATTACATCGTGCCGAGGCCGCGCATCTGCAAGGACGCACAAAGGGTGGTGGAGCGGTTGATACTCGGCGGGTAGGAATTCTGTATCCAGCGAGGTTGGCTATCAGTTCTTATATGGGAAAGACTTCTCGGGTCCCTATGTGGCTTACCGTAAAATAGGCTTCCTGGTAGAGATGTCTTGGAATTTCATTCAGGAATCATCACAGTTATGGAATGCAGGGACGTTGCCCGTTGAATTCCGTCCGACTCAATCATTCCTTGCGCCGGCTGTGCGTACATCTTCAAGCGGCATCGTCAACAACAGCACTGCAGAAGTCGAGGTTCAGAAATCTGGCAAAGTTGTCTTTATTAGCGCGGTAGCTGTTAGCCAAGGGCACAACATTGGACACTGCATCTGGATTGCCAATTAGGATACAGAATGCTACACGCAGAGATATACAAGCTGGCCGAACATCCAGGAGCCCTGGGGTATCGAGGCCCCTTTTGACTCTATGAATAGATGGGTCCCTGTTACCGACAGCAAGATGCGGGGGTCGGTTGTGTCTTGCGAAATGAGGAGCGAGTTATGCCTATCTCTTGTCATTGGCACTGCGTTACTTAATGTCAGCATTCCCCAGGCCCCTACAGCACTCTTTAGCGTGCCGGACACCGTGACCACAACAATATTTCCAACCATGCGGACAGTAGTCGGCAGATTGGTAATGCCGCAATCAACGGAAACCGGGGATACAGAATCCCCGAGGTCTGCCAGGGGAGTCAGTTTGGGGATGAGAAGCTTAGGCTGACCCGTCGTCAGTCCGTCGAATGTCACCGAGCAGATCGGGACCGTCACGTCAGCGTCACCGTCCAGGATAGAGCCTTTCGGCACCGACGGCGCGGCGGCGCTCGAGCCGGGGGTTCCCTGGAGAACCTTCCACTCGACCGTCTCGACAAGGGTCGGGCTGGACCCGCTCACATCGCGGGTGTAATGGACACAAATGTAGTCCATGCGCTTCTTGCCTTGCGAGCCGCTCGCCACCTTGACGTCCTCGGGCGAGGTGACGCCGATATGGCGACCCTGCACGATCATGTCGCCGGTCGCGATACGGACGGTGTTCGCGTCGACGAGAGATGGGGCCAGTTTGCCGCCCGTCTGCAGCACATAGCTGCCAGTGCCGACTTCGCCCGCAATGCGGCGGCCGTCGTCGGCCGAGCTGACGTGTGGCACGCCCGCTTTACCGGTCACTATCTCCATTTAAGCCGTCCTTTCCCATATAAAGCCGTTCTGGCTGTCCCGCATGACCCACGTTCCCCCATAGGTGGCACCTGGGTTTTTGCCCTTGCTTTCCATATAGAGGGAGCCCACAGGGTGTGCAGCGAGGAACGTCTGGGCGGTCGAGGCTGCAGGACCCTGTGGCCCCGTCTCCCCGGCAGGCCCCTTTATGTTGCCCAACTTGATCCAGGCCATTTCGCCGTCACCCGCTAGGCCTTGTAGGTGTACAGGTTGCCCGTGCTCGCGTCGATGTAGACCGAACCGACCACGGCAGTACCTGTCGGTGCGCCAGTCCCAGCGGTCACTGAGGTGCCGTCGGCGCCCTTGGGCCCGATCGGGCCAGTCGGCCCGATCGGGCCGGTCTCCCCTCGCGGCCCCTGGGCCCCTTGCGCTCCCCTGGCACCGGTATCGCCCTTATCGCCTTTGGGACCCTTCAGCGATCCGATGTTAGTCCACGCCATATCGCTCCCCCTTCACTAGGCACTCGTACCGTACTGGTAGACCTTAAAGCCGTCTGCCGTATCAATGTAGACGGCTCCCTCCTGCGACGCTGCTGTAGGAGCCCCTTGGCCGAACGTAATGCCTGGGCCAGCCGGCCCCTGTGCGCCCTTGGGGCCGGTGTCGCCCCTGTCACCCTTTTCGCCCGTGGCCCCCTTGTCGCCCTTGGGCCCCTTCATTTCGCCGAGGTCCGTCCACTGCGCATCACCGGTCGCGGCGGTTTTCACCCACATGTGGCCGTTGTCGCTCGTGACGTAGGTGTCGCCGATGGCGGCATCGGACGGCAGCGCGGACTCGCTGCTCACCGCGCCCTTGACCGTTATGGACGTGCCGTCGGTACCTTTGGGGCCAG
Source organism: uncultured Collinsella sp. (assembly GCA_902493125.1). GTDB lineage: Bacteria > Actinomycetota > Coriobacteriia > Coriobacteriales > Coriobacteriaceae > Collinsella. Next base: position 8,683 of record CABUOF010000058.1, read on the forward strand.
TGTCGCCCGTTTCGCCTTTGGGCCCCTTGAGGCTCACGCCGTTGATGGCGGAACCGACTCGGGCGGGAGACCTGTCCGGATCCACCGCCGAAATGGGATAGACACTTCCCTTGGCATCGAGCACGAGGTCGCCGACCTGCACGCCGTCAGACGGGGAAAGCGCCGAGAATGCGACTTCGCCTTCCGACGGGATATTGACGCTCGTCACGCGGACGCTGCCGCCCTTGGGGCCGGCGTTGCCGGTCGCGCCCTTGTCGCCTTTGGGGCCCTTGAGCGTTCCAACTTGGTTCCATGCGTTAGCCATTTGTATCTCCAATCTCGCCGTAGCGATAATAGGTGCCCGTCTCACTGTCGAGATAGAGGTCCCCGACGCGACCACCTATGGCGGGGGTCCCGCCCCCGACATACCACTTCGTGCCGGGCTCGCCTACGGCACTCAGCTGCTCTCGCACCCAATCTTCGACATCAGCCCAGGTCTTGACCTCGTCATCGGTGTAGATGTAGCCGTCCGGCTTGGCCCTCGGGCGCACCTTGAGCACGGCGCGCGCGTGCGTGTCGCGCCCATCGCTCGCCCAAACGGCCATGTCAACGCCCGCAGTAAGCAGAAGCGAGGGCACCACGGCCTCTCCGCCCACGACCGGGACGACCAATGCGCGTTCCGATCCGGCGACGGCGAAATGTGCCTCCGTCACCCCCTGCAACGCGATGTGAACGCGCCGACCCGTATCCCATTGGTAAAGGGGCGGGCCGATGAGTTCTATCTGCTTCATAGCAGTCTCCTATCTCCCCACCGCACCAGGCGATGCGCCATACGTGGCGCTGTAGCCCGACCCCGCGGCCTTTACGATCTTGCTGCTGATCTCGACCGAGACCGTCACGTTTGGCGAATAGTGCCTGGCCTCGACGATATCGCCGAGGCCGAACTCGACGCCCTCGTTGACCGTCACGGTCACGCTGCCCTCGGACTGTTTGTCCTTGAGTCGGCTGAGTGCCTGATCGCGGAGATCGTCGCCCTCGGTGTTGTTGGCGTCGTAGTACTCCTCGAGCTCGAAGACGCCGGCCATCGCCTTCACGGTGCCTACGCCGCCTTCCCGGTCGGCGTAGACGTCCACGACATCTCTGGCCGCAAGTTCGCCCTTGCCGGCCGCCTTGAGGTGATTGGTGACGAGCAGGTCGCTCTTGAGGTCGAAGTTAACGAGATCGGAGTCGACCCTGCCGCGCCAGTCTGTCACCTTCACCGCCTGGAGCCTGCACGATCCGCCCACCCACCTCGCATCGAGGCGAAGGCCTGCGGAGCGCATCGCCAGCCTAAGGTTGGTCCAAGCGTCGGGTGCGTCCCTGTTGCATCGGTAGCTTACGCTCACCCCGGCGTCGGCATGTGAAGAGGGAGCCGATGTCGAGCCGTTTAACCGCGGAGCGCAGCACGGCGTTTGCGTCCCCAGAGAGGACAAGGTAGTCCTGGCCCGGATCGGGCCACAGAAGGCGCTTCTCGAGCACTCCAGTCCAGGTCGACCCGGTCCAGTGCAGCTCGGACGAAGTGCGGCCAGTCTTGAGCTCAAAGCCCTCGACGCGCCCGCCGATCTCCAGGCCGTCGGCGAAAACACGCCAAGCGGCCTCCGGCAACGGTACGGACGAGTCGCGCACCACGAGATCGAACGAGTTGTCGACGCCGTCGCCCCAGCCTGAGTCCATATCCAGCTCGAAGTTCGAAATCGGGAAAAGCGTCCTGCCGGCGCTGTCGGAGACTATGAGCTCCAAGGCGGCTCCCCCTCCTCAAGATAATGGGTCATGGTGAAGCCGAACGAGCCGTCCCACGAGACAGAGGACGTGCCCGGCCGCAGCTGCTCGAAGCAGTAGGAGCCGCTTCCCGCGCCCTCTCCGCGCATGCCGTCGGCGAAGCGGTCCTCGGTCTCACCGTACATGCCGACGAGCTTGATCGTCTTGGGGAAGCTCGAGCCGTCGATGATAAGCCTGGAGCCGCCAGGCACTTCAACGTCCGCGGAGTAGACGTTGATGAAGTCCCCCTGCGTCACGGTGATGCGCGGTGACGACGCGGGACCGAAGATCGTGAGCTTAAGGTCGGCAGGCACCAGCCCATCGACGGTGACCGACCGGCTTGCGACCGATCCGCCGTAGTCGAACTCGAAGTCATGGGGGAAGTCCAGGCCGGTCTGGTCCTCGTCCTCCCGGGCGTAGAACTCCTGGGCGACCTCGCGCCGCCAGGATCCGTCGAGCAGCAGCACGGTAAGCGTAGCGGCGATGCCCCGCCTGCCATAAATCTGCGAGGTCTCGGACTTAGCGATATAGGCGCGCTGGTACCAAACACCGTCGACAACGAGGCGACCGGGCTCGCCGACGGAGATATCCCTGTCCGCGAGCCGCCTGAGCCTGTCGGCAGCCGCCGAGGACGCCACGGCATCGACCGTCGCCTCCCTCGCGTCTCGCGAGATGCCGTAGGCGCCGCGCCACGAGAGGTCGTAGCTCCACTCGCGCGAGCGCACGCCCGCAGCGGTGCCGACGAAGACGCCGTTGCCATCAAGGTCGACGCTCTCGCCCGATGACGACACGTAGTGCATTCTATGCATGTGCCACCGCCCTGATGTGTCTGTCGAGGTCGCGCTCGAGCGTGACCGGCGTGTACTTCCGGATGATTGTCGGAAGGTTTCGGTCGAGCCACGCGATGACCGCAGCGCCGTCCGAGCCGCCGCCGACATCCATCGTCTGGGCGACCCCCCTGCCGATCCCGCCCAGCACCTTAGGGCTCAGCGGGATGGCCGCCTCGTCGTATCGCCGGTTGTCGCCGATTCCGATGACGCGCGGGCTGTTCGGTCCGAAGACCGCGCCGCCGGCGTACCAGTTAACGTTGACCGACGGGACCGAACCCGTCTGTGCGTCGAACTTGCCGCTCATCGAGAAGTGCGGCAGCGGTCCCACGTTGATGCGCGGAAGCGTGAGCCGCATCGATCCGACCTCGGCCGACATCTGCCGGCAGGCCCCCATGATCGCAGAGCGGGCGGCACTTGCCGCATCCCTGGCGGAAGCCGAGAAGCGATTGAAGGACGCGCCCGAACGGACGCCGAACGAGACTGCGGACGCCGACGCCGACGCCATGCTCGCCGCGACCATGGAGGCC
>CABUOF010000059.1 GCA_902493125.1 uncultured Collinsella sp.
GAGCACAACCTTGCCAAGGTTGGGGTCGCGGGTTCGAGCCCCGTTGTCCGCTCCAACTATCTTACGCGGTTCTAACGAACCGCGTTTTTTGTTGACGCTGCGCGAGCCCCGGGCACCCCATCTTGCCCCTCAATCGTCGGTCGCGTACATAAAGTACGCTTCCCTCCTCTTTCGCGGCAACCTGGGGCACCCGGAGCCCGCTCGCTGTCGTGGCCGGGAAAGTGGGTCTTCCGTTCTTTTCACTAATCGGTCGATTCGTCCCAGGAGGCTTGAACCCGAGAGGGGGCGATCGTTTTGGGGCGTGGCTGCGGCGTTGTTTGTCGCGAATGTCCGCTTTGGGCGTATCATCGTGGGCGTCTCGCATAACCTCGTTGCAAGGGAGATACGCCCCATGGCTACAGAAAAGTCTTCTTCGCGCTCATGGATGTCCGATGCCGCGATCTATCAGATCTACCCGCGCTCGTTTAAGGATTCGACTGGTTCGGGTCTGGGCGATATCGCGGGCATTACCCAGCAGATGGACTATCTTGAGCGACTGGGTATCGAGGCCATCTGGCTGAGCCCGTTTTATCCATCGCCTCTTGTCGATGGCGGCTATGATGTGGCGGACTACTGCGATGTCGACCCGCGTCTCGGCTCGCTTGACGACTTCGATGACATGATCGCTGCGGCTCACGCGCGCGGCATCAAGGTCATCGTCGACATCGTGCCCAACCATTCATCCAACCAGCACCCCTGGTTCAAAGCCGCTCTTGCCGCCGGCCCCGGATCGCCCGAGCGCGCCCGTTATATCTTCCGCGATGGTCGCGGCGAGCATGGCGAGCTGCCTCCCACCAATTGGAATGCCAACTTTGGCGGCCCCGCATGGACGCGTGTTGCGGACGGTCAGTGGTATCTGCACATGTTTACGCCCGAGCAACCGGACTTTGACTGGTCATGCCCCGAGGTTCATGCGCTCTTTTGCGACGTCCTGGCGTTTTGGAGCGATCGAGGCGTCGACGGCTTTCGCATTGATGTGGCGCAGGGTCTCGCCAAGGATCTCGACCGCGATGACCTCGACCGGTGGCATCTCGCCGAGGGCGATGACATGGTTGACGACGGCACCCATCCGCTGTGGGACCGCAATGAGGTCCACGAGATCTATCGCGAGTGGCGCCGCGTGTTCGACCGCTATAATCCGCCGCGCAGTGCCGTTGCCGAGGCGTGGGTGCTGCCCGAGCGCCAGTATCTCTATGCGCGTCCCAGCGAGCTTGGCCAGACATTCAACTTTGAGTTTGCCAAGGCCACTTGGACCTATGATGACATGCACACTGCAATCGAGAAGGGCTTGAAGGCAGCCGTCGAATCCGATTCCGCCTCGACCTGGGTACTCTCCAACCACGACGTGCCGCGCGTGGCGACACGCTATGCCCTGCCGCAAATCAAGGCGACGCGCTACCACCAGATTGCGCTCGACTGGCTCTTACGCGACGGGTCGTCTTATGACGAGGACCGTGAACTCGGCGAGCGCCGCGCGCGGGCGGCCCTTTTGCTCGAGCTGGCGCTTCCGGGCTCGGCATACGTGTATCAGGGTGAGGAGCTCGGCCTTTTTGAGGTGGCTGACATCCCGTGGGCTGCACTCGAAGATCCTACTGCGACCAATACGCGCGGACCGAAGCGTGAGAAGGGGCGCGACGGCTGCCGTGTGCCCCTGCCGTGGGTGGCGGCGGACGATCCCGCGCAGGGCGGATCGTTTGGGTTTTCGCCGGCAGACGCCGATGCAGCGCCCCATCTGCCGCAACCTGCATGGTTTTCCGATTACGCTGCCGATAGGGAAGAAGCGGACCCGACATCGATGCTTGCGCTCTATCGTGACGCCCTCTGGCTTCGGCGCAAGCTGCGCGGTTGCGCCAACGATCTTGCGTGGCTCGATCTTGACGGGCGCACCGGTCTTGCGGATGGTGCCGAGGGCGCCGAGGGCGGCGTTATCGCCTATCGCCGCGACAACGGCTGGGCGTGTGTGACGAACTTCGGCGCAGCACCCGTGGAGCTGCCGGCGGGCAGGGTCCTGCTCACCTCATCACCGCTTGCAGACGGCAGGCTCGCGCAGGACAGCTCTGCCTGGATCATGCTCGGTGAGATGTAGGGGTCTCTTGCGGCGAGATTGCGTTTGCCCGCGCCTTCCGTGGTGGCTGATGTCTTCGCGAGGTTCGCGAGGGCGTTGCAAAACTTTTTAAAAAAAGTTCTTGCATAGGATGCGGGCATCACGTAAGATTAATCCTCGTAAGCGGACATGGCTCAGTTGGTAGAGCACAACCTTGCCAAGGTTGGGGTCGCGGGTTCGAGCCCCGTTGTCCGCTCCATTTGGGCGTTTAGCTCAGGGGGAGAGCGCTTCCCTGACACGGAAGAGGTCAGAAGTTCAAATCTTCTAACGCCCACCAAATGTTCGCAGCTCAGAGGCTATGTCCTCTGGGCTGTTTTGTTTTGCTACCAAGCACGCCGTCAAATATGCCACCAAATATTGATCCAAGGTCCCCGTAGAGGTGCCGGCAGATTGCATACGTTCTGGCCGACCGTGACCGCAACATGTTGGTCAAGCATAATCTTTTGGATTCTTTTGGCGTGAGCGGCTTGGTTTTGGTAGGATTTGTCGGCGGCTTGACTAAGGGGGTTTTATAACTGCCATGCAGGTAGCCGTGTTGGTAACGTTTTACCGACTTGCCAAGAACCCCTCATAATTAATGCGTCTGCAAAATGACTAATTGCTTTGACCTGCTGAAACACTATATGTTGTGTTTGACCTAAAAAAAGAATACAGGATATAGATGCCTCTTTGTCGTATGATAGATGGCGGACAGAGAACGAGAACCTTATTCGCCCCATTTGGATAGATCTTTGAGCCCCTTGATTGGCTGCGAGGATTGTCCGCATGAGGGACTATGGTTATCGAGAACACAGATTGCGCGACGGCGCCGCAAGACAGGGGCACGCCCTGCCGGGCATCGTTTGGCTCTGAAGCGCAATGAGACTACGACGCGAAAGAGGCAAGAGGATGAAGATCATCAAGCGCAGCGGCACCGAGGTTGTCTTTGACATCGATAAGATCGTCAATGCCATCCGTGCCGCAAACTTGGAGGTCGAGGAGAGCTCTCGTCTTACCGACCGCCAGGTGGTTTACGCGGCACAAAACGTCGCCGAGGCATGCGAGAACGCGGGCCACACCGTGTCGGTCGAGGAGATTCAGGATTTGGTCGAGGACGAGATCATGCGTCTCGACTGCTACGAGGTTGCCCGCCACTACATCATCTATCGCTATGTTCAGAGCCTGAAGCGCCAGAAGAACACGACCGATGACAAGATCCTGTCGCTGATCGAGTGCAACAACGAAGAGGTTAAGCAGGAGAACTCCAACAAGAACCCGACCGTCAATTCCGTTCAGCGTGACTACATGGCCGGCGAGATCTCCAAGGACCTGACCCAGCGTGTGCTGCTGCCCCAGGAGATTGTGGATGCTCACAATGAGGGTCTGATTCACTTCCATGATTCGGACTACTTTGCCCAGCACATGCATAACTGCGACCTGGTGAATCTGGAGGATATGCTCCAGAACGGCACTGTTATTTCGGGCACGCTGATCGAGAAGCCGCACAGCTTCTCGACCGCGTGCAACATCGCGACGCAGATCATCGCTCAGGTTGCTTCCTCCCAGTACGGTGGCCAGTCGATTTCGCTGACCCATCTTGCCCCGTTCGTCGAGGTGAGCCGTCAAAAGATTCGCGGCGAGGTCGCCCGCGAGCTCGAGGAGCTTGGCGTTTCCGCATCTCCCGAAAAGGTCCGCGAGGTTGTTGAGGACCGCCTGCGTGACGAGATCCGTCGCGGCGTCCAGACGATCCAGTATCAGGTCGTGACCCTTATGACCACCAACGGCCAGGCGCCGTTCGTGACGGTCTTCATGTATCTCAACGAGGCTCGCTCAGCGCAGGAGAAGCACGACCTTGCCATGATCGTGGAGGAGACGCTCCGTCAGCGCTATGAGGGCGTTAAGAACGAGGCCGGCGTGTGGATCACTCCGGCATTCCCCAAGCTTATCTATGTACTCGAGGACGATAACGTTCACGAGAATTCCCCGTACTTCTACCTGACCCAGCTGGCTGCCAAGTGCACCGCCAAGCGCATGGTGCCCGACTACATCTCCGAGAAGAAGATGCGCGAGCTCAAGCTGTCTAAGGGCGAGACCGCTGGCAACGGCGATTGCTACACCTGCATGGGTTGCCGCAGCTTCTTGACGCCCGACCGCTCCGGTAACGGATTTAACAATGTGGCCAACGCGCTGAACTATGACCCGAACAAGCCCAAGTACTACGGTCGCTTTAACCAGGGCGTTGTGACCATCAACCTGCCCGATGTCGCGCTGAGCTCGCATCAGGACATGGACAAGTTCTGGAAAATCTTCGACGAGCGCCTCGAGCTGTGCCACCGCGCCCTGCTGTGCCGTCATGAGCGTCTGATGGGTACGCTTTCGGATGCCGCACCGATTCTTTGGCAGTACGGTGCCCTCGCCCGCCTGAAGAAGGGCGAGACGATCGACAAGCTGCTCGTGGGCGGCTATTCCACCATCAGCCTGGGGTATGCCGGCCTGTATGAGTGCGTCAAGTACATGACGGGCCACAGCCACACCGAGAAGGAGGGCACGCCCTTTGCCATGGCCGTCATGCAGCGTATGAACGATAAGTGCGCCGAGTGGAAGGCCGAAAGCGATATTGACTTCTCACTGTACGGTACCCCGCTTGAGTCGACGACTTACAAGTTCGCCAAGTGCCTGCAGCGTCGTTTTGGCATCATCCCGGGCGTGACGGACAAGGGCTACATCACCAACAGCTACCACGTCCACGTGTCCGAGGAGATTGACGCATTCGACAAGCTCAAGTTCGAGGGCATGTTCCAGCAGCTTTCGCCGGGCGGTGCCATTTCCTACGTCGAGGTTCCCAACATGCAGGACAACCTCAAGGCTGTCATCCGCGTGATGCAGTACATCTACGACAACATCATGTACGCCGAGCTCAACACCAAGAGCGATTATTGCCAGGTGTGCGGCTACGATGGCGAGATCAAGATTGTCGAGGACGATGGCAAGCTGGTGTGGGAGTGCCCCAACTGCGGCAATCGTGACCAGGAGAAGATGAATGTCGCCCGTCGCACGTGCGGCTACATCGGTACCCAGTTCTGGAACCAGGGTCGAACCGAGGAGATCCGCGACCGCGTGCTGCATCTCTAATAACCATCCCAGGCCGCTCCGTAGCGAGGCCCCGGGCCTTTACTCGCTATTTCGGACAGTCCTGGCTCACGACGGAGGCGCCACTGACGCCTCCTGTTCGTGCGGAACTCATATCGAGCAAAGGCCCGGGGCCTCGCTACGGGGCAGCCAAGTTGATGTAGCTGAGATGCAGCATGCGGCCTGCTCACTCCTCGAAGTTCTTAGCGGAAATGAGTTGACTTGCAACAACGCTTTGCTTGCGATGGCGGTTGAGCTGCAACAAAGTTTTTATTGGACCTCGAACCCTATACTCGATGTTCGCTTCGTTCATTGAGTTACCCTTTGCATGAGGCCGGGACATATCGTCCCGCCCGCAGTTTCGCAGGCCGAAGGCCGAGAATGTTTGAGGACGGGATGATATGTCCCGGCCTCCCGGGAGAGTTACCTATGAACTACGCGAACATTAAATATTTCGACATTGCTGATGGAGAAGGCGTTCGTACTTCTCTGTTTGTGAGCGGGTGCCGTCGTGGGTGCAAGAATTGCTTTAACTCTGTCGCGTGGGACTTTGCTGCGGGCGAGCCGTTTGATCGTGCCGTCGAAGACAAGATTATCGAGAGCCTCGACCATCCCTTTATCGATGGTCTGACGATTTTGGGCGGCGAGCCTATGGAACCTGAGAATCAGGCGGGACTCGTTGAGTTTGTCGAGCGTGTTCGTGAGGCTTATCCCGTGGAGTCGGGGAAGACCATTTGGTGCTTTACCGGTGACGTGCTCGAGGAGCTTATGCGGGGCGGTCGTCATCATACCGAGGTGACGGACCGCATCCTTGCCTGCCTCGATATGTTGGTGGATGGCCCGTTTGTTCAGGATCTGTATGATATCTCATTGCGTTTTAGGGGCTCGAGCAACCAGCGCGTGATCGATATGAACGCTACGCGCGCCCGTGCTGAGCGCGAGGGCGTTGCGCTTTGTGATGCGGTTGAACTTTGGCGTGATGATCCGGTCTATTCGACCCATACTATGTAGCTTGTGGTCGATGCTGGAGGGCGTGGTACCATAGCGCGAACGTGAAATCGGAAAAGTGAGGCCCAGATGGTCGATCAGGAAAAAGTCGAGGGCGCCATTAAGCTGTTGCTTGAGGGCATAGGCGAGAACCCAACTCGTGGGGGCCTGCTGGAGACCCCGGCGCGCGTTGCCCGTATGTATGGTGAGATCGCCGGCGGCATGGACCAGAGTGCCGAGGAGCACCTGTCCAAAACCTTTGCCGTCGCTTCGAACGATTTGGTTATCGAGCGCGACATTACGTTCTACTCGCTGTGCGAACATCATCTGCTGCCGTTTTATGGCAAGGCCGCCATTGGTTATATCCCTAACGGTCGGGTGGCTGGGCTTTCCAAGCTCGCCCGCACGGTTGAGGTTTATGCCCGCCGTCTTCAGCTGCAGGAGCAACTGTGCGCACAGGTTGCCGATGCCCTCATGGATTATCTCGCTCCCCAGGGAGCGATTGTGTTGATGGAAGCTGAGCATATGTGCATGACGATGCGTGGCGTGCAAAAGCCCGGCACCAAGACCGTGACGCTCGCTCGCCGCGGCGTCTTTGAGGCCGATCCCGCGCTCGAGGAGCGTTTCTTTAGGATGCTGGGCCGCTAACCATGAGAGTCGTCAACGACTTTACATCGAAGACAGATGAGGGGACGTCGCGTCGCGGCTTTATGGCTTCGGGCCTAGCGCCTTTTGGTGCCATGCCTCGCATTGATTACATTTGTGCCAACGGGCTGTTCCGGCGGCACCTGGGCAACATCGTACAGTTGGAATCGGGGCGCATCTTCTGCCGCCACGGTATTGACCATCTGCTCGATGTCGCTCGCATTATGTGGATCAAGAATCTCGAGGAGCAGCTCGAATTTGACCGCGAGGTCATCTACGCCACAGCACTTCTTCACGATATCGGCAAAGATGAACAGTATGAATCGGGTATATCCCATGATGTTGCAAGCGAACGCGTCGCTGATGCGATTCTCGGTGGCATGCCCGATGACATGGCGTTTGAGCCGGCCGATGCCGCAGCCATTAAGACGGCCATTCTGGGCCATCGAAAGCTGCGCGTGAACAGCCAACCGCTTGAGCGCCTGCTCTATGCAGCCGACAAAGCGTCGCGCGCCTGCTTTGCATGCCCCGCGCGCAATGCTTGCAACTGGAGCGATGATAAAAAGAACCTGTCGATTCGCGTGTAGTTAGTTTACGCGGTCGGGGTTCTAAACGAAGGAGACGATCGCGATGAGTAACAAGAAACTGCCCGAGAATGCAACCAAGACTGAAGGCGCCGAGCTCGCTCGCCGTGGAAGGGGCGAAATATCCACCGCAACGGCGGTGCCTCACGTGAGCTATGACGATCTGCGCCATGCCGATCGTATTGTCATTGACGGCCTTGAGGTTTTTGCCAACCATGGCGTGTATCCCGAGGAGAACGCGCTGGGTCAGAAGTTCATCGTGTCCTTGGTGCTCTATGCCGACCTGCGTGCAGCGGGGGAGCACGATAACCTGGATGCCTCGATTGACTACGGCTCGGTGTGCCACGATGTTGATGGCTATCTGCGCGAGCATACGTTTAAACTCATCGAGGCGGCAGCCGAGGGGACGGCCCAGATGCTGCTGCGCCGTTATCCCTCGCTGCTTGGTGTGCGCATAAAGCTCGATAAGCCGTGGGCTCCTGTTGGCCTGCCCCTGGCAAGCTGCGGCGTCGAGATCGAGCGCGTGCGCTAGTCGACGCTAGAGCTTGTTGAGGGGTGGCTGCTTGAGCCGCTGCGACAGAGCTCTATTGTTGGGGCAGTACGTGTCGAGCAGGGCGTGAAACCGCTGATTGTGGCTTGGCTCGAGCAAGTGGACGAGCTCGTGGGCGACAACCATGTCGAGACACTCGATGGGATAGGCGGCGAGCTCGCGTGCGATGCGAATGGCTCCGGTCTTGGGCGTGCATGATCCCCAACGCGTTTTCATGCTGCGCACGGAGACGCGGGCCACGGTGACGCCCATTGCGATTTCGTACGCGTGCACGATGTCGCGTAGCGCTGCGGTGACCTCGGTTGCATAGAGCTGGTCGATGTGGGCTTGGAGCTCGTCGGACGTTAGGCCGTCGAGGATTGCGCGCCGCTTAGCCTGTGGGCCTTCGTCCGATTCGTCGGTACCCATAAAACTTGCGAAGGTGGCCTGCTTGGGCCGCGGTGCGGGCGATGCAAAGTTGTGATCGAGTGCGTCCTGTACCGTGATGGGCTTGCCCCAAAGTGCAATGATGGTCGATGGGCTGAGCGGCTCTCGTGCCGTCGCCTGACGCTGCTCGCGCTGGGCAAGTCGGCTGATAATCCAGGCGCTGTTGCGCTTCACAAACGCTTCGATACGCTCGCGGGTGGCGCCGAGCGGTGCGCTGGCGTAGACCTCACCGCTCGAAGTGACGCGTAGGTTGAAGTTCTTGACGCACTTTTTGGTAACGACGACGGGGATGGGCGTCCCATCCGGTCGGGATGCGGAAATCGTAAACTGCTGCGTCAAAAGCGGTCCTTTGGATTGGGGACGGGCCGGCATGTCAACCGTTCGGCATGCCGACCTGCTCAAGGAATGTGAAATTAATAACGCTCAAAGAAGGCAAGCGCGTTGTCGCTGCAGAGCTTTTGCATCACGGTCTTGCCAAAGTGCTTGGAGAGCATGTTCTGGAACTCGGGCATCATGCTGGCATCGGAGAGGAAGGCGGGCACCGTGGCACCGTCCCAGTCGCCACCGAGTGCGATGACGTCCTCGCCGCCCAGGTCGAGCCAGTGCTCGATATGTGCCGCCAGTTGATCGAAGGTGACGTCTGCGGCGGTCTTGTTGGTTGCGTCGTTGGAAAGGAACTCGCTGCAGTAGTTGAGGCCGACGATGCCGCCCATGTCGCGAATGGTGCGGAACTGGTCGTCGGTGAGGTTGCGCTTGACGCCGCAAACCGCGCGGGAGTTGGAGTGGCTGGCGACGAAGGGGCGCGTGGCGTGGGCGACAGCCTCGTCAAAGCACTCATCGTTGAGGTGGGAGACGTCGAGTACCATGCCGGCGTGCTCCATCTGCGTAAGTGCCTCGATGCCGGCGGCGGTGAGGCCGGCGTGGGTGTCGTGGCCGCTCGCGAGCGGCCCCTGCGCATTCCAGCTGAGTGATGACATGAGTACGCCCAGGCTCTTGAGTACCTCGATCAGCGCGGGGTCCTCGGCAAAGAACGTGGCGTTTTCGATGGTGTGGATGCAGGCGACCTTGCCGTCTTTGAGCGCAGGGCGAATGTCAGCGGCGCTGCGTACGTTGACCATGCGGTCGTGGTTGAGCATTGCCTGGCCGCTCATGTGCGCCATGATCTGCGCCTGGAAGCGCGCGGCGTGGGCGGTGGGAATCTCGTCGGGGACAAACGTGGCGAAGCACTGTGCCCACGGCGTGTTGCCGATCTTTGCGAGCGAGATGGCGCAGGCGTTGCCCTCGATGAGGTCGAAATCCTGCGGATGCGTTTCGTCGCCGGGGAAATAACCGTCGGTGCCGGCGGTAAAGCGCAGGTCGAGATCGAGCGTGGCCCAGCCGATGCGGTCGGCGGTGTCACAGTGTAGGTCAAATACGGGATATGCCATAGTTCCTCCGGTTGCAGCGTTTCTTTGCAAACTGTCTTTGAATTGTATGACTAGGGTATAGTTAGCGCCATATGTTCACGGCGGCTTGCGTTGTGCGCCGCCCTTATATACGGAGGTTTCCATGTCCAACCAGGGCAAGAAGGTCAAGACCCATTATCGTGGCACGCTCGACGACGGCACGCAGTTCGATAGCTCCTACGATCGCGGCGAGCCGCTGGAGTTCACCTGTGGCGCCGGCCAGATGATCAAGGGCTTCGACGCCGCTGTTGTCGACATGCAGGTGGGCGAGAAGAAGACCGTGCGCATTCCTGCTGCTGATGCCTACGGCGAGCACAACCCCGAGATGGTCCTGACCTTCCCGGCCGAACAGGTTCCCAACATCGAGCAGATCGAGAAGGGCATGAAGCTCTTCCTGTCCACGCCGAGCGGTATGCCCGTCCCCGCCGTGGTCATCGACGTAACGCCCGAGGCCGTGACGCTCGACGCCAACCACGAGCTGGCCGGCAAGGACCTCAACTTTGATATCGAGCTCGTCGAGGTCGAGGGCTAGAGTATGCCTGAACGCTTGGTTTCGACGACATGCTTGGGAAATCTCAACGATCCGTCCTATGAACTCCTGCTTCGCCGGGAGCTGGGCGGTGTCTTTGAAGTTGACGAGCTGCTGCTCGATTGGGACCAGGCTGATGTATGCGCGTTTGTGGGCGTGACGGAGCTGGGGCGCACGATTGATGTTCGGCTGGATACTGCCGACGGCGGTCGTCTTGCCGATGGCGACGTGCTCGCCATTGACCGTTCGGGCGTGGTGTCCGTGGCGGTTGTCGTGCGCCTGCGCAGCGCCGAGGTTTATTTGGTCGAAGTCGACCGCATGGATCCGATTGCACTCGCGCATGCGTGTTGGGAGATCGGCAACATGCATGCGCCGCTCTTCCGGGGTGACTCGGACGAGCATACCGTGCGCATGTATACGCCGGTGCAGCCTGTTTTGGGCCGCATGCTTCGGGGTGTCGAGGGTGTTCGGCTCTCGGTGGTTACCCGTGAACTCGATGCGGACCGGCGCTTTGCGTCGAGTGCGGCGGAGGTCGTCGTGAGCATGGCTCCCGACTTTACCATCGTTAAAAAGACGCGCGGCTAAGTGCGCGTATGCGTAAGACGGGCTTTGAGGGGCGACCAATCAAAGTCCGTCTTGCTGTTGATAGGAGGCTTTGGGGGAAGCATATGGGTCTTGAGGGAATCAAGCTGATTGCATGCGATTTGGACGGCACGTTGCTGCATCCGGGGGAGCGCGAGCCGCGTTCCGAGGCCTTTGAGCTTATCGATGAGCTACATCGTCGCGGTATCGTGTTTATGCCGGCGAGTGGCCGTCAATATGCGAGCTTGCGCTACCTGTTTGCCCCGGTGGCCGATGAGCTCGCCTATGTATGCGAAAACGGAGCCCTGGTGATGAGCGAGGGGCGTGCCGTTGTCAAGCGTTCCATGGAGCGTGGCCTTGCTATGGATATCGCGAACGCCGTGGTTGCGTATCCCCATGCCGACGTGACCCTTTCGTGTGAGGGGCACCTCTACAGCATGAGCGGCAACGATGCGTTTGTTGATCACCTGC
>CABUOF010000060.1 GCA_902493125.1 uncultured Collinsella sp.
CGACGGAGCACGTGGCAGAGACCTCCTGGCTCTCTGCCTTGGCAGGCTGAGCCTTGGCCTCTCCAGCGGCAGAGACAACGGCGGTGTCCTGCTTCGAGGCATCGGACGTCGATGCAGCCGGTGCCTCATTGCCGGCAGCGCTATCGTCCTCAGTCTTGTCGGTAGGGCCCGAAGCTGTCGCAGCGGCATCTTGCTCGGCAGTGCCCCCATTCGCCACCATGCCGCTCGCATTGAGGTCGGCAGCAGGGCTTGTCGCGGACTCACCAGAGCCGTTCTCGGCAAGCGGTGCCGCCTGAGCCACAGCCTCGGCAATGCCCTCGGCGCCCTCGGCCCACAGCTGAGCCGGCGTGGTGCCAAAGGCCATCGCGAAGGCCAGGAATGCCACCAGGTAGCGCTTTGCCACGCCGCGCGCGATTACGCCACGGCGACGAAGCGAGGCACGCTGGCACTCGTCCTCAAACATATCCATTTGTCTCCTACTGTCTGTACTTGGAGCGTTGCCTTGAGACTGCCCCACGTCATCGCGCATGTTGCGCTCGAGTTCCCCCATCGGGGTCCCCCTTCCCTCCAGAGCCCTATGCACACCGGCGGCATACGCCGCAGCCGCATGCAAGATGGGAGGCGATCCGACTTAACCTTAACGGCTCAGGCGCGCCGTCCGATCTGCGACGCGAACATCCCGAGCCAAGAGGAATTACGGTTACTGGTACAGCCGGGGACTTGCACCCCGATTCTCCCAAACGCGCAGGAAAACCGCGCATTCGTGCGTCTCCGCACCACCATCTAGGCCATCGATTATTACCGTCAAAATGGTATCACGCAAAAGGGCCTCGCACGCAGGCGAAGCCCATGGTAAAAGCTATTGTTTGCGATAGGAAAATGCGGTGACGGTCGCAGACTCTAGTGCTTGCCGCCGTGGCTGTTGAGCCAGATATTGCGGCCCAGCATAAGTGCCAGCACCAGCGCGCTCACGTAGCCCATAAAGCCAATGACTGGGATACCAAACACAACCGGCTCGATGCGCGCGTAGTACACCACCGACGAACCGATAAACAGGCCGGCAATCACAATTGCCATCGACATGCGGTCGATAATTCCGCCCAGCTGTCGCAGCGCCTTATCGCTGCTCATGATCTGCGTGTTTACCTTAAGCTGTCCGCGCGTGAGCATGCGCGATGCCAAGCCCAGATACTCGGCCGCCTCGAGCGAGCCTTTTGCCGCGCGATAGCTGCTCGCGGCAAGATCGCGCCCCATTTCGCGGACGCGTGCATAGGTGCTCTTCTCGTTTTTGATGTGCGTCTGGATGATCTGGATCATGTTGACGTTGGGCATGTACTCGGTCAGCAGGCCCTCAAGCGTCACCATGCCGCGCGCGAACATCGTCACCACGCTCGGCAGCTCAACTTCGTTTTTGCGCGCCAGGTTTAGCAGCGAGGTCAAAAACTCGCCGATATCAAGATCTTTAAGGTCAAGACCCGCAAAGTCGGCGACGATAAAGTCCAAGTCGGACAAAAAGGCCGAATGGTCGAGCTCGGCCGAGTCGCCGCGCGTCACGGCAAAGCGCATGAGCGAATCCTTGAGCTTGGGCACGTCACCCTCGGCCACGGCGAAAATCATGTCCTTGACGATGCCACGGTCGTGGCTCGACATACGCCCGACCATGCCCAAGTCGATAAAGTAAACGATGCCGTCCTTGAGAATGATGTTTCCCGCATGCGGGTCGGCATGGAAAAAGCCGTCATCAAGCACCTGCGACGAGTAGTCCTCGACAATCGCGGCACCGATCTTTTCCAAGTCATAGCCCTCGGCCACCAAGCGTTCAGGATCGGCGATCGAAATGCCGTCGACGTAGTCCATAACCACCACGTGTTCGGTGCACAGGTCCAGATAGGATTTAGGGCACGTCACGCCATGAACGCTCTTATGGAACTCGTAGAAGTCGTTGAGGTTTTTGGCCTCGGCCAAAAAGTTGGTCTCCTCGCGAAACGAGGTCCACAGCTCCTCGACCACGCCGTGCAGGTCAACGAATTGATCGGTGTTGACGAACTTGGAAACGATACGCACCACCGAGCGGATGATATCGATGTCCTGCGCCATAACCTGCTGCGCACCGGGGCGCTGCACCTTGACGGCCACATCCTCGCCCGTCACCAGACGAGCGCGGTGCACCTGCGCGAGCGATGCGCTACCAAGCGGATTGGGATCGATCGCATCGAACATCTCCCCCAGGCGCAGGCCGTATTCTTCCTCCAGACAGCGAAGCACTACCTCGTACGGCACCGGCTCCACGTCGGAGCGCAGACGACGCAGCTCGTCGCAAAAGCGTTGCGGCAGAATCTCGGACCGGTTGGCCAGAATCTGCCCCATCTTGACGAACATAGGGCCGAGTTCCTCGAGCAGGCGGCGCAAACGAACCGGCGTGAGGTTATCCCACACGCGGTACTTTTTGACCAGGCGAACAATCTGCCCAATGCGTTCGCGACGACCCGCCGGCGTGAGCTGGTATTCCTCGTCCGGTGCCATCGGGCTCCTCGGGCACCATATCGACAGCGCGTGGCTTCTTGCGAGCGCCCGAGACGGCAGCGTCGACCTCATCGACAACCGCCGCCTCGTCACCCAGAGGATCTAGATTGTTGTAATCGGTGGTGGAATCTGCCATCTGCGCTGCTACTCGGCCTCTTCGGTATCCTTCGCATCGTCGGGCTCAACGGACTCGACGGGCACCGAGGTCACGTTGTCCTCGACCGAATCGACGATGTCGCGCACATGGGCCAGGAAGGCCGTACGCTCGGGCGCAGTCATAACGCGGACGCGAGCCAGAATGAGCTCGTCGAGCACGCGTTGGGCCGCGGTCTCGCCCTGCATGCCCAGACGCTCGGTCAGGTCGGAGATGGTACCGCCGGCCTGCTCGAACATGTCGGACACACTGCGGGCGATATCGGGGGTGGCGGTGTCCTTGCGGACCTGCTCGCCTTTGGTATTAAGGTCGTCGAGGACCTTCTTGCCGCCTTCAACAGCAACGGCGGCAGCGCCAAAGCCCACGTTAATGGCGCCGTTAACAAGCTGATCGAGTTTCATAACCATGGTTGTCTCCAATCACAAACAACTGCATTGGCGTTCTTGTACCCAAGATTGAGTGAAAGCGACAAAGCGTTTTAGCACTATTCGATCGACGGGAAATCCCTACCTCACGTTGTCGTTCATCGCGAAAGAGTTCTTCATGGCGCAGCTCGTGGTGTAGAGCACCTTGCCCAGCAGGGCATCGGTCTCCACGCGCACAAGCTCGGCAAAGGCCTCGTTGGCGCGTGCAAGCTCGGCAGGCACCTCGGCCTCGGGTAGCGCGGCTACGGCAGCATCGACGTCATGGATCTGCTTGTGGCCCATGCCACCGACCTTCTCCTGATAATCCTCGACCGCGCGACCGCACTCATGGAAGCGGACGTCGGCCAGGGCGCCGATCAGGCGGTTGGCCCAGTAGAAGTTTTCGGACGTCACGCGAGCCTGCGTGTCGGCATAGTACTCGGGCATGGTCTCGACGTTGGCGTACAGCGGGACCAGCGCGTTAAACGAGTTGGAGCCAAAGGCCATCCACTGCACGGCGCGATACGCCGGCTGCGCATAGGGGCGCAGCTGCAACACGGCGAGCTGGCTGTTGCGGTTGATGCCGATGGGGCGATAGGCGCCGCGCGTGGCGGGCGTGCCCTTACTGCCGTAGCAGTCGTACTCCGTGCCCTGGTAGTGGCTCGAGAGTACGTACTTAATGTCCTCGATGGTCACCTTGCGCTCGGGCACACGGCTCCAGGGGATGTCGTCGCTCTCGGGCGTGTAGTCGGCGTCGGGGCCGTCCCACACATCGCTGGGGTTGAGGCAGCGCTGCATGTACCAGGCGCGCGGCGTGTTGTAGACGTGGTCGCTGTCGCTGTGCGAGCCAAAGGCCTCGCGCGGGTTAAAGACCGTCGCCGGGCCGTCGCCCTCGACGCCCAGCGTCAAGTCCAGATGCCACTCGGCCATCCAGGCGCGCAGGTCGGCGGAGCACATGTGGTCGGCCTGGTCGCCCTCGGCGTCGTCCAGGTCAAAGCTGTCGATACCCAGCTGGTTAGGCATGGTCACATAGGCGTCGTCGGGCACGCGCTTGGCGATCCAGTGATGGCCGCCGATGGTCTCGAGCCACCAGATCTCGTCCACGTCGCTAAAGGCGATGCCGTTGTTCTCGTAGGTGCCGTAGCGCTCGAGCAGGTCGCCCAGGATACGGACGCCGTCGCGGGCGGACTTGGCATACGGCAGGACCAGGGTCACCATGTCCTCCTCGCCCAGGCCACCAGGCTGCGCCGGCACATAGCCGTCCTCACCCTCGTTGCCCTTGGCGGGCACGTAGTCCACGAGCGGATCGGCGCCGCGAACGCGCTCGTTGGTGGTGAGCGTCTCGGTTGCGGACATGCCAACATTGAGCTCGTTGAAGCCCGCCTCGGCCCAGATGCCGTGACCGGGAATAACATCGGGGACGCTCGTGTAGCGCATGGGGTTGTCGGGCAGCTCAACGGTCAGGTGGCTCAGGACGCTCGTATAGACGCGCGGCTGCTCGTCGGGATGCACCACGCGCATGCGCTTGGGCTCAAATACCCCGTTGGACGAGTCCTCATTGCGGGCGACAAGCGTCGACCCGTCGTAGCTCGCATTCTTACCAACCAAAATCGTTGTGCACGGCATGCGCATCCTCCTTGAGCGAAGAAATCAAACGGCAACAGTGTATCGCTTCGGCACAAAAGGGCGAAACCACGACCCCTCGAGACCCCTCAGGACCCCTGTGTGCAAAAAATGCCAAATATGAGTACTGTCACCAATTTAGTAGTAGCAAATTTCCTTATAACGAGTGCCAGAAATCCCCATTTGTCCAAAAGCAAGACAACGTTATTCCCCATAGGTTCAATAAAATGGGCTCCCTAGCGATAATGAATATCGCTAGGGAGCCCAAATCTCATAAAATATATGTGACTATCTTGGCAACAGTACTCATATTTGACGTTTTTTGCACAGCGGGTATATAGCTGACCCTCTATACAGCCCAAAACGCCTATTTCGATGCACGCTCCGCTGCCTCGATCACGTGTTTGGCGAGAATCGCCGTCGTTACAGCCCCCACGCCGCCCGGCACGGGAGTAATTGCGCCAACAACCGGCTCCGCAGCATCAAAATCAACGTCGCCGACCAGTTTTCCAGCGGCCTCATCCCAATTAATGCCAACATCGATGACTGTCTGGCCCCCACGAACCGCATCCGCGCCAATCGTGCGCGCGCGTCCAACGGCCGCAACCACAATATCAGCCGCACGGCACTCGGCAGCCAAGTCGCGCGTATGCGTGTGGCACGTCGTCACCGTGGCATTGCGAGCCGTAAGCATGGCGGCAACGGGACGACCGATCACCAGCGACCGACCGACGACCGCGACCTTTGCCCCATCCAGCTCAACGTCGTAATGGTCCAGCAACGCCAACACGGCCTCGGCCGTGCAGGGAGCAAAGCCCTCGCCTCGCCCCGAAAGCGTGGTAAGCAGCGAGGCCGGTGTCATGGAGTCAACGTCCTTGGCGGGATCGAGCGCTGCGGCGACGGCGTTCTCGTCAAGGCCGGCGGGCAGCGGGCGGAACATCAGACAGCCATGAACAGCCGAATCGGTATTGATGTCCTCGACGGCCATCAACAGCTCGTCCTGCGAAACATCGGCAGGAAGCAAAACGCGGCGAGCCTCAATGCCAACCTTCTCGCAGCGCTTGAGGGCACCGCGCTCGTAGGACAGGTCGTCCTCGCGCTCGCCCACACGAACGATGGCCAGCGTCGGTACAACACCGCGCTCGCGCAGGGCTGCACAGCGAGCAGCAAGTTCCTCGGTCAAAGCGCGAGCAACGGGAGCACCCTTCAGCAGTTCAGCCATGGCTATCCTCTCTTCCTTGCAGCGTCGGAGGCGCGGCGCGCCAGCGCATCGGCGCGCGGCAACCATGTGTCGAGCAACTCATCACACGCCGTCTCGAGCTCCTCAGCACGAACGCGATCTTTCATAGACGTGGTGTTCGCAAAGAGCGTCAAGCTCGCGCCCTGCATAGCGGCACGGCAGAACACGGCGCCGCACGCCACATCGGACAGCAGCTGACGTGAACCCTTGTCGGCCATGTCCTCGAGCAGCGCCAGCGCACGCCCGCAGGCATCCATAATGCGATACGGCGGCATAGCGGCCACATGCAGCGCATCCTGAATCGCGGTCGCTCGAGCCGGATCGTCACGCGGAATACCGTACGCCGTGGACACCTGCCCGTAGGCACGAACGTCCTCGGCGACCAGACCCACAAGTTCCTGCGCCAACTCATCCGCCTGGGCAAACGAACGCGTCAGATCGTCTGCGCGATCGGCAAGCGCAGGGTTTGTCGCCCCATAGCGAGCAACCATCCCGCAAAGCGAGGCGCCCAGTGCACCTACAAAGGCGCTCGCGCTACCGCCGCCGGGAACCGGCTCGCGTGCGGCAAGCGCCTCGGCAAAACCGTGACAGGTTTTATCCATCATCTCTTGGCTCATACGCACACGCACCTTCAAGTCATATATATCGGTCGGGCGGCCGACGTCGGCCGACCGCATCGATCACGTAATGGTGCTAAGTCTAGCCCATAAGTACGCGAGCGTCAGCGCACCTGGCCATCGCGGATTTCTATGGCACGCGATAGGCGGCGGCAACGCAAGCATGGGACACATGGCCCACCTTTCGGGACTTCCGGACGTCACAAACTGGGGCATATCTATAAACAAGGAACCTGTTGGGGCAACGCCCGCGTACACGCGTCCCTTTAAAACAACGGACACCTCACCCCGGGGAGAGCCGACAGCACCGGCCCTCCCCTCTTTTGGACCCGTGCATATTGCCACTTAACGGCGCAAATCCGGCCCTCAGAATGGGACACATGGCTCACCCGAAGGAGCCGTCCACGCGTACAGTAAAGGCAGGTAATCCATGGACGATTACAGATCGAGGAGGACACGACCATGAAAAAGAAGGCCTTTGCGATTCTCACCCTCTGCATCAGTCTCTTTGCCGCGGTTGCCTTGGTGGGTTGCGGTGGCAGCGGCGGCGCTACCGGCAGCGGCGGTGGCGGTGGAGCGGAAAAGCCAGCCGTGGATATGAGGACTGACTTCATTTGGTTTAAGGTCGAGGTTCCCGAGGGAGTCGAGATCACCGACGTTGCCGGCGACACCGCCGACAGGGCCCAGTTTAAGTTCACCGAGAGCGAGCACGCCAGCGATCGCTTCATCCCTGTCTTCGACTCTGACAAGAACGCCGATGAACTGTTCGACTACGAGGCAAAGTGGAAGGCCAACTCCGGATGGACCGAGAGCGATCCCGTTAAGTACAACGGCAAGACCTGGCGCAGTGCCTACTTCACGCACTCGGGCGGCGTAACGACCGAATACTTCACCGACGTTGACGGGGGCAGTGTGTATGTGCGTATCGACAACGTCGAGGAGCACAAGGACGCCGTCGAGACCATGATGAAGTCTCTGGAATTTGCCGACGACATCGCCGAGGCCAAGACCGAGGCCATGGACGTCAAGCTCGACGATATCGAGATCAAGCGCTAAGCGACTGGCGAGCGCAACGGGAAACACGGTCGCAGTGCAAACAAGCGACGGTACCCCAGCGCTTCGTACCCAGGGAGGGCCGGTAAACCGACCCTCCCTTTCTTATGCCTGTAGCCGACGAACGCGAGGATGCCGGACGCCGGAACCGCCCCAAATGTGGCAACAGTACGAAAACGACAAGCACCCCAACACGTCCGCCCGCCGATTTATTGCGCCGCGCAGATAATTAAACCAGCATCTTTAAACATCTGAGCAGTATAGTGACCAAAACTATCGCATAACCGCACTCTACGAATGGAGAAGTTATGACCGAACACCACGCCATCAGCCGCCGAGCATTTACGTTGGGCCTTGGACTCGCGGCGTTGTCGCCACTTGCAAGCCTGCCCGAAACCGCGGCATTGGGCATTGGCCCACGAGCGGCATTTGCAGACGACACTGCCACAGCGTCGGTCAGCCTCGACAATTTCGTCATTCGCCTTCGCCCCGCGGGCTATTTTCGTACCGCAAGCGTTAACGAAGACGGCAACGTCATCGGCAACGTCTGCCATCTGTTTAATGACGGCACGTCCAGCAAGCTCATCCTTGAGAACGTAACGACTAAGAATGACGATACAAACTGGTATGCTATCCGCACCTTGCTCAATTTCGAAGAGCATAAGAAGACGGGCTACAGCATTTGGTCGGTCGATGGCGACTCGGACAAAGACGGAAAGGTCATCCACGTATGGAGCGGCGAGTATGACAACAAGCCCAGCCGCGCTTTTGCGTTCGAGCGGCAATCAAACGGAACCTATATCATCCGAGACCGCACGGTCGAGAAAGAAACCGAGAAAAAAGACATTAAGTACCTGGCAATAGAATCGAACGGCGAAGACCAGGACAACAATAAGATTTGCCATAAGAATAAGAGTAAGAGCATTCCGTGGGAGCTCGAGCTTGTCGGTTACGACATGAAAAAGAACGATGCCACGGTTAGCAGCCTCGACTGGATCACGTATAGCAGCTACGTCGACGGACCATGTTGGATGAAATACGTCGACGACAACAAGTTCCTCGACGAGCTGAGCATCCCGGGTACGCACGATTCGGGCACCTGCAGCGTGGACAACGACACTGAGCCCCAATCCTCGCAAGTAAAATGCCAGCAGGATTACATTCCCACGCAGCTGCTCGAAGGCATTCGCTATTTTGATATCCGTCTCGGAAAGGGCGACAACCCTGGCATCGACCATGGGATGTACTACCTGCTCAAAAAAGACGCGTACTTTTTGCATCTTTCCGATGTCATAGACTACTTCAAAACGTTTTTGAACGAAAACCCGACAGAAGCGCTCATCATGCTTGTATCACGAGGCAACGACGAGGCTACCGACGAAAGTGTTACGACGGCTTTCGCCAAGGTTTTGGACGACAACCCCAAACTGTTCTATACGTCGAGCCGCGTTCCCACACTGGGCGAGGTGCGCGGAAAGATCGTCCTGCTACGTCGATTTGGACTCGACGGCGACAGCGTAAGCGGCCACACGTGGGGACTCGACCTCACCGAATGGGATAACAAAATCGCAGCGCACACCGACAGCAGTTCCATGTGCCTCGTCCAAGACGCGCAGGGCTTTGAAGCCGCGGGGGAAACAGGCGACAAAGAGCCCTATTGCACCAAGGTATACGCCCAGGACAAGTACAAACTCACGGGAACCGACAAGCTCAGCTGGGTCGATAATGCGCTGAAGGAAACGACCGGGCGCACGCGCAACGAGGTAGATGTCGAGGACGATAACGGGGCCAAGGAGAAAGTCCTGGAGCGTTGCTGGTCTATCAACTACACCAGCTGCACGGGCTTGTCGCACGGAGGCAATCCTTTTACCTCGGCACGAGTAGTCAACGAGCATCTGTATAAGAGCCCGTACATCAATCCCAGCGGCATCGAGGATACAAAGTCAGATTACCTCAAGCACATTGGCATCATCGCATCCGACTTTGTTGATGCGGCGCTGGCCCGGAGCATCTACCAGCGCAATTACGATACGGAGCACAAGCAGACGGCTTCGTACTATCTCCCGTACTATCTCCCGACCCGCATGCGCATGACGTACGGCGACTCGCTGAGCGATGCCTCATTCCAGGATGGCAAGACCGTTGGCGAGGGCCGTTTCCGCCTCGTTAACAGCAGCAACGTACTCAACGTGGCCGCTTCTGGCAGCGCGTTTGCCATCGAATACGTGGATGTCGACGCCCTGGGCAACGAGACCGCTACAGGACTGCAGGGCTTCGTGCCCATCGATATCGATCCGCTCGCGCTGACGCCCCATTTTGAGGGACTCGAAGGCCTTAAGGCCGGCGAAGACGTGCGCGCCAAGATTGCGGCATCACTCGAGGGCAAGCTCGAAACCGACGCCTGCACCGCCCAGCTCGAGTTTGTGCACGACGCGGACGGCGCTCCGGGCACGGCAATGGCCGAGGGCGAGGCATTTGCCGCGGGGACGTATTGGGTGCGTGCGAAAGGTCTGTTGGGCGACGCGGCGCAGAACTACACGCTCGCCAGCGACGGAGCCGCAAACTTTACCGTAGCGGCCTCGGACAGTGCAGGCGGCACCGGCAGCGGCACGGGTTCCAGCGCAGGCAGCGCTGATAAGAATGGTAAGGGCAACAAGGGCAAGGGCTCGGGCGGAAAACTCGCCGACACGGGCGACGGCTCCGGCATTGCCGCCGGGCTCGCCGCTGCCGCCATGGCGACAACGGTCGCCGGCGCGGCGATGCTTGCCAATGACCGCGAAAACGTTGGGGACGACAGCGAATAGGCAAGCCCGCCTTTTAGACACATCGACTCAATTGGGGGGGGCGCAGAATACCGTTCTGCGCCCCGATTTTTACCTTAGCCCGAACACCGTTATCGGCTACATCACCATGTTCAGCGCATTCACGAACTCCTGAGCTTGGGAGCGGCTGCTCAGGCAAAAGACACAGGCAGTCAACAACCTGTTGCGCAGAAAAACATTGCGGCCCTTGATCCTGTTAACGCCCGTGATGTCCTTAAGGTAGACAATCTCGATATGCTTGCCGCCGAAAGTGCCCTTCTTGAGCACCTCGATGCGGTTAGGGTAGATCTTGACGTCTTTAAACCTGCCCGAACCTTTGTCCTGGAACAGCAAAGTGTTGTTGTCCATAAGCGCCACCCCTATGAGGTTCGATAAAACTGTCTCTATGGTCACATTTTAGTCACCGAAAGGCTCCCATGCGAAGGTGCCAGACAGCACAGCAATTCGTGTCCGCGCGAGGCTTTAAACTAAATGCGATAAAGATGCATTCCACAAGATGAAAGTGGGGCGACAGTGATGGGCGAACTGGTAAACCGTGGAGAATCGGCAATCGTGCCAGAAGTTTTTT
Organism: uncultured Collinsella sp.; assembly: GCA_902493125.1. GTDB lineage: Bacteria > Actinomycetota > Coriobacteriia > Coriobacteriales > Coriobacteriaceae > Collinsella. Next base: position 11,005 of record CABUOF010000060.1, read on the forward strand.
ACAAGCAGGTTTCCTCGATTCTCAACGCCGCTCGCGACAAGGCCTATACCGCCGTTAACTTTGCGATGGTTGAGGCGTATTGGGAGATCGGCAAGAGCATTGTTGATGAACAGGGCGGAGAGGAGCGCGCAGCATATGGAGAGGCATTGATTGCAGGCCTCTCCAGAAGGCTTACCGCGGATTTCGGAAGAGGCTTTGGCATCGCAAACCTTCGCAATATGCGTCAGTTCTTTCTTGCGTTTCCAATTCGCGACGCACTGCGTAGCGAATTGAGCTGGACTCATTACCGCAGGTTGATGCGCATTCCCGACCCTGATGCTCGCGCCTGGTACATGAACGAATGCGCCGATTCTCGTTGGAGCACGCGTCAGCTCGAGCGCCAGATCAACACCATGTTCCGCGAGCGCCTACTTGCCAGCAAGGACAAGGAG
>CABUOF010000061.1 GCA_902493125.1 uncultured Collinsella sp.
CATCGGGCACGATGACGCCGGCGTAGGCCTTCTCCTCGTCGATAAGGACGCGGGTGACCTTGGCAGGCGACAGGGCGTTGGCGACGTAGACGGCAGGATCGGCATCCCACAGGATGACGTCGACGCGCTCGCCGCGGAGCTCGCCCACGACAGCGCGAACACGGCTGCCCTTGGGGCCGACGCAGGCGCCCACGGGATCCAGACGGTCGTCGAGCGAGTGAACGGCGACCTTGGAGCGCTGGCCGGGCTCGCGGGCGATCGACTTGATCTGGACGGTGCCCTCATAGATCTCGGGCACCTCCTGCTCAAACAGACGACGCATGAGCTCGGGGTGAGTACGGGAGATGACAATCGGCGGACGGCTGTGCTCGCCACGAACCGGCTGCAGGTTGGAGTTGGGGTCGCGAACGTCGATGATCACGGCCTTGATGTGCTGGTTGTGCAGGTAGCGCTCGCCCATCGGACGCTCGTTGCGCTCGTTCTCGTAACGGCGCTGGTCGAAGTGCGGCAACTCGGCCTCGACGCCCTCGCGGATCTTGACGATCGTAAAGTCGGGCGTGGACTGCAGCACGGTACCGCTGATGAGGTCACCGATGCGGCCGGAGAACTCCTCGTAGATCTGCTCGCGGGCGGAGTTGCGCACGATGGCGTTGATCTCGGCCTTGGCGTGCTGAGCAGCGATGCGGCTCGTGTTCTTGGGGGTGACGTCGATCTCCTCGAACTCGGTGAAGTTGCCCTCCTCGTCCATGGAATCGTCGATCGGCTCCAGACGGTAGACGTAGATCTTGCCGGTGGTGCGGTCGATGGTCACCTTGGCGCCCCACTCAAGATGCAGGATCTCGGCATAGCTCTTGGCGAGCGACTGCTCCAGGCGGTCGATCAGGTAGAGCTGGTCGATGTGCTTCTCCTGGCAAAGCTCCATCAGGGCGGACATCATGTCGGATGCTGCCATCTTACTTTCCTTCCTTCGCGGGCTTGAAGTCGTAGGTGGGCTTCAACTTGCACTTTTTAACATCAGAGAAATCGAGGGTAACGGACTCGCCGTCCTCGAGCTCGAGGGTCACGTTCGCCTCGGTGGCGGCGGCAATCTTGCCGGCGTACTTGCGACGGCCCTCGGTAGCGGTGGAGGTGAGCTCACAGTTCTCGCCCACAAAGCGGGCAAAGTCGCACGGGCGGCGCAGCGGGCGCGCCATGCCCGGGCTCGACACCTCGAGCGTATAGCTCGAAGAGATGGGGTCGAGCTCCTCAATCACATCGCCGACCCACTTGGTGTTGGCCGTGACATCGTTGAGCGACAGGCTCTGACCCTCGGCACCCTCGATACGCACGCGCACGCAGGGGGCCTTGGTGGCACCCACGAGCTCGACGTCGACGATGTCGACATCGTGCTGGGGAGCGACGGCCTCGAGCGCGTCGATGATCGCCTGCTCGGTCTTGGTCTTGACCATTGCGGCACCTCCATCCATACAAAAAAGAAGCAGGGCCGAAACCCCACTTCTTTCAATTACAACTTCATTTGCAAGCAAACTATACCAATAGCTGCGGAAACGTGCAAGCACAGTACGAACCTGCAGGTCAGCGTGCGCACAGCTTCTCCATAAGAATAGGACAATTGGCCGAAGGCAACTAGGCAGATACATGCAAAACGAGGGACGACCCAACCGGATCGCCCCTCGTCTTTTATGCGTCAGTTAAGCGCGCAGTGCTTACTTGACCACCAGGTTGACCAGCTTGCCGGGCACGCAGATGGCCTTGACGACTGTCTTGCCCTCGAGCCACTTGGCGACGGCGGCCTCGGCGGCAGCCTGCATATCCTCATTGGAGGCATCGCGGGCAACGTCGACGCGACCACGGACCTTGCCGAGCACCTGGACGACGATCTGCACCGTGTCCTCAACGGACTCGGCCAGGTCGAACTCGGGCCAGGCGGCGGTGTAGGCGTTACCCTCGCAGCCGAGCGCCTCGTGCCACAGCTCGTCGGCCCAGAACGGGCAGATGGGGGCAAGGACGCTCACGATATCCTTAGCCACGCCGTAGCACAGCGCCTTGTCGCGGGCGGTACCCTCGGTGGCGTTGAGGTAGGCGCTCGCCGCGTTGACGAGCTCCATGACGGCCGAGATGGCGGTGTTGAACTGGCCGCGATCGAAGTCCTCGGTACACTTGGCGATCGTGCGGTGACGCTCGCGATAGAGCTTCATCGCGGTCTCATCGAGCGCGGACTTGTCAAAGGCCACGTTGGCGTCGCCGGACTGGACGAGCTGCCAAACGATACGCCAGGCGCGCTTGATGAAGCGGTTGGCGCCCTCGACGGCCTTGGGATCCCAGTCGAAGTCCTTCTCGGGCGGAGCGATAAACAGGATCGCCAAACGCATGGTGTCGGCGCCGTAGGGCTCGATGACCGAGCTCGGGGGCACGACATTGCCCTTGGACTTGGACATGGTGTCGCCGTTCTCGTCCTTGACCATGCCCTGACACAGCAGGTTGGTGAAGGGCTCGTCCACACTCAGCAGGCCCAGGTCGCGCAGTGCCTTGGTAAAGAAGCGGCTGTAGAGCAGGTGCAGAATGGCGTGCTCGATGCCGCCGATGTAGTTATCGACGGGCATCCAACGGTCGGCGGCTTCCTTGGAGAAGGGCAGCTCGGTGTTGTGCGGGTCGGTATAGCGCAGGTAATACCAGCTGGAGCAGGTGAAGGTGTCCATAGTATCGGTCTCGCGCTTGGCCGGGCGACCGCAGACCGGGCAGGTGGTCTCGTAGAACTCCTTGCACTCGGCGAGGGTCTCGCCGGCGCCCAAGTCCAGGTTCTCGGGCAGCGTCACCGGCAGCTGATCCTCGGGCACGGGCACGATACCGCAGTGCTCGCAGTGAATGGCCGGGATGGGGTTGCCCCAATAGCGCTGACGGGAAATGAGCCAGTCGCGCAGACGGAACTCGACCTTGCGACGACCACAGCCCATGGCCTCGAGGTCGGCCACGATTGCAGCCTCGCCCTCGGAGTGCTTACCGCCGCGCATGCCGGTGTACTTGCCGGACTGGACGAGCGTGCCCTCGGCAGCGTGAGCGCAATCCCAGTCGACGGTCTCGGCATGGAAGGTATCGATGGTCTCGCCGCTGGCCTCGACGGCAGCGCGATCGTCATCGTCTAGGATGATCGGCACGATCGGCAGGTCGTACTTACGGGCAAACTCAAAGTCGCGCTGGTCGCCACAGGGAACGGCCATGACGGCACCGGTACCGTAGTCGGCAACGACATAATCGGCAACCCACACGGGGACCTTCTCGCCGTTGACGGGGTTTACCACATAGCGGCCCGTGAAGGCACCGTGCTTCTCGAGGGTGCCCTGGGCACGCTCGACGGCAGAGATATGCTTGGAGTCCTCGACGATCTTGGTGACGGCCTCCTCGTACTCCGTGCCCTCGACGAGCTCGTGCAGGCCGGCGTACTCGGGAGCCAGGACAAAGAAGGAAACGCCAAAAAGGGTATCGGCACGCGTGGTAAAGACGGTGATCTTGCCCTCGTCGCCCTCGATGGGCTCGCCATCCTGGTCGCACAGGGTAAAGTCGACCTCGGCGCCCTCGGAGCGACCGATCCAGTTGGCCTGCATCTGCTTGACGCGCTCGGGCCAGCCGGGGAGCTTCTCCAGGTCGTCGAGCAGCTCCTGAGAGTACTCGGTAATCTTGTAGTACCACTGCTCAAGGTCGCGCTTCTCGGGCTCGGTGCCGCAGCGCCAGCACTTGCCCTCGGTGACCTGCTCGTTGGCCAGAACGGTCTTGCAGGTGGGACACCAGTTGACAGGGTTCTTCTTGCGGTAGACCAGGCCCTTTTCCCACATCTTCTCAAAGATCCACTGACCCCAGCGGTAGTAGTCGGGGCTGCAGGTCTTGACCATGCGATCCAGATCGTAGGAGAAGCCCATGCGCTTCATCGTGGCGAGCGCCTGGTCCATGTTCTTATACGTCCAGGCGGCAGCCTGCGTATTGTGCTTGATGGCGGCGTTCTCGGCAGGCAGGCCAAAGGCGTCAAAGCCGATGGGGTGCAGCACGTCGTAACCGCGCATGCGGGCCTGGCGGGCCATGGCATCGCCGATGGTATAGTTGCGCGCGTGGCCCATGTGCAGGTCGCCCGACGGATACGGGAACATCTCGAGCACGTACTTCTTGGGCTTGCTGTCGTCGGTGTCGACGGCAAAGAGGTTGGAGTCCTCCCAGGCCTTCATCCACCGGGACTCAATGGCCTGCGCGTCGTAGGCAGGGATCTCGTCCTTATGATCTGTGCAATCGCACATATCAGCTCCTTTGTTAGCTGGGTTGGGGCGGGGCGTCCTTACCTTTGCTCGCTGCTGCGGACAGTCCTGCTCGCACGAAGAGCACATTAAGTGCTCTTCGGCTCGTGCGGAACTTGCAGCGAGCAAAGGTAAGAACGCCCCGCCACATCGTTAACTCGCATGATGATAGCAAATACAACAAGCGAGATGCCTGCAACTTGCAGGCATCTCGCTTTATCTTAATAACGTGGTTGTGAATCAACCGCTAATTGTTACCAGCCCAAGCATGGTCGGGTTTTCCAAGTGCCGCAGATTGCCGTGAAAGAGGAGCGACGCGTACTTTGGTACGCGAGCGACGGTTTGAACGGCAAGGTGCGGTGCCTGGGAAAGCCGCTTAGCGGTAGCTGACGCTTTGCTGGGAGTCCTTGACGACTACGTCGTGGGCGCCTCCTTCGACGATGGAGGTGGAGCTTACCAGGGTCAGGCGTGCCTTTTCCTGGAGCTCGGGGATCGAGAGGGCACCGCAGTTGCACATCGTGGACTTGACCTTGTAAAGCGTGCCGCCCACGCCGTCCTTGAGGGAGCCGGCGTAGGGAACGTAGGAGTCGACGCCCTCGACGAAGCTGAGCTTCGCGGCGCCGCCCAGGTCGTAGCGCTGCCAGTTGCGGGCACGCGCAGAACCCTCGCCCCAGTACTCCTTCATGTACTGACCGTTAACGTTGACGCGCTCAGTCGGGCTCTCGTCAAAGCGGGCGAAGTAGCGACCCAGCATCATAAAGTCGGCACCCATGGCCAGGGCGAGCGTCATGTGGTAGTCATAGACGATACCGCCGTCGGAGCACACGGGCACGTAGACGCCGGTCTCCTCGTAGTACTCGTCGCGAGCGCGGCAGACGTCGATCAGCGCGGTAGCCTGGCCACGGCCGATGCCCTTGGTCTCGCGGGTGATGCAGATGGAACCGCCGCCGATACCGACCTTAATGAAGTCGGCACCGCAGTCGGCCAGGAAGCGGAAGCCCTCGGCGTCGACGACGTTGCCGGCACCGACCTTGACGTCCTCGCCGTAGTTGGCGCGGATCCACTCGATGGTGCGCTTCTGCCACTCGCTGAAGCCCTCGGAAGAATCGATGCACAGGACGTCGGCGCCGGCCTCGATGAGCAGCGGCACGCGCTCGGCATAGTCGCGGGTGTTGATACCGGCGCCGACCATGTAACGCTTGTCGTTATCGAGCAGCTCGTTGGGGTTGGTCTTGTGGCTGTCGTAGTCCTTGCGGAAAACGATGCCCATAAGGTGATCATTGTCGTCGACGATCGGCAGGGCGTTGAGCTTGTTGTCCCAGATGACGTCGTTGGCAACCTTGAGGCTGATGTTCTTGTCGCCCACGATGAGCTGCTCACGCGGGGTCATGAACTCGGAGACCTTCGTCTGGTGGTCATCGCGGCTGGGGCGATAGTCACGGCTGGTGACGATACCCAGGAGCTTGCCCTTGGGAGTGCCGTCATCGGTAACCGGCATGGTGGAGTGGCCGGTCTTCTCCTTGAGCTCGATGACCTGCTCCATGGTCATATCGGGGGTCAGCGTGGAATCGGACTGAACGAAACCAGCCTTGTGATCCTTGACGGCCTTGACCATAGCGGCCTCGGACTCGGCGCTCTGGGAACCGTAAATAAAGGACAGGCCGCCCTCGGTAGCGAGCGCGACACCCATGTCGACGCCCGAGACGGACTGCATGATAGCGGAAACCATGGGGATGTTCAGGGTGATTGCCGGCTTCTCACCGCGCTTAAAGCGGGTCAGCGGCGTCTTAAGAGAGACGTTGTTAGGAATGCACTGCGAGGACGAGTAACCAGGGACCAGCAGATACTCCGAAAACGTGTGGGACTCACCGGGAAAGAACGTAGCCATGTTTCTCCTTTTTCCATGCGACCGGTCGGCTGCAGGCCTCGTAGGACCCAGCCCAACCTTGGGCGCCCAATACTGGGCAAGTATCTTAACGCACTTTGACTGCTACAATGCATGATTTAAGAAGAGCACACGAGGGTTTGACGCAGGCTTTGCGTTTGCCCAGCAAACACTTTAGCGGGAAGACGTGGAGCACATGGAGTACAAGACGACGGCAAAGTTGGTCATTCAAGCGTGCGACAAGGAACTGCCGGGCGTGTTCGGCCACGGCTGCGTCTTGCTGCTGCAGGGCATCGCCCGCGAGCACTCGCTCAACCGCGCCGCCAAGAGCATGGGCATGGCGTACTCCAAGGCCTGGCGCATTGTGAACGAGGCCGAAGGACAGCTGGGCTGCAAGCTCATAGAGCGCGACGGCGCCCGCGGATCCACCCTCCCCCCCGCCGGCGAGCGAGCCATAGCGGCCTACGAGGAGCTGCAGGCCGACATCAACAACGTCATCGCCACCAAAGCAAACGACCTCATCGCCAGCATCAAAGAGTAGCTAATTTGGGACGGGGCTTTTTTAGCTACCCATCCAGAGTATTCATGACTCATAGCCAAAAATTGACATTGGGTAGCTAAAAAAGCCCCGTCCCAAATTAGCTACTTACGGAGGGCGTTGTCTAGGTTGGCGGCCACGATCAAGGGATCGTCGGTACCGGCGAAGAGGCGGACGGTGCTGCCCTGCTTGCCGCGTGGGGCCGAAAGGCGCGTCGTTGCGCCGCCGGCGGGCGATGTGCGGAATTCGTCCGGCAGTATGCTGAAGAATTCGCCCGCGGTGCAGTCCATCAGGTCAAATTCAACTGCCGGACCAAAGCCGTGCTCGAGGATTCCTGTTGCAACCGCATGGTCGGGATGCGAGCTCAGACCGGGATAGCGCACGTCACGCACCATCTCATTCGCAGCCAAGTACTCGGCCAGCGCACGGGCGCGGTCGAAGTGTGCCTGCATGCGGGCATCGAGCGAGTTCAGCCCGCGCTCAAGCACGTCAGCCTCCTCGACAGACAGATCGAGTGCCGGCGCATCACAACCCACTAACAACGCATGTACGCACTCAGCCGCGGCATCCACACGATGACGCTTGAGCTGCGAGCGCGCCACCGATACGGCAACCAACTTGCGCGAAGCATCACCGGCGCACACGCGGTCGAGTGCCTCGAGCGACAGCACGGCACCCAAACGCAAAGGATCGCAGCCAAAGATGGAAGCCACGGTGTTATCCACCACGAGCAGCGCACGTGCCTCGCGAGCCGCGAGACCCAGAGCGCGGAGATCGAGCACGCGAAGACCAAACCCGCCGATGGAGTTGACGAACCACCACAGGTGCGGGCCCTCAACGTCAAACGAACCGGCAAAGCCCTCGGACGCGGCAGCAAACACCTCGGCGCAAGGATCTCCCACGAGCACAACGTCGCAGCCATCAAAGCCGTGCGCAAACGCATCGGTAAAGTCATCCGCAAAGGCCACCAGGCGGTCACCGGGACGCACAATCCCCAACAGAGACAGCGCTGCCGGCACATGCGGGGCCGCAAGCAACCGCGCCTCACGCGCGCCGGCCCTCAAAGCCCAAGTCTCTTCTAGCTGCTGCACATCCACACGGCACCGTCCCTTCAAAGCAAAAACCCACGATGCGGGTGTTCCCCGCATCGTGGGCAACGGCTGCAGTATAGCGCCGATATGCGACGAATCGCCTAGATGTTGAGCGTGTGATAGTTCACGCTCGCACCCGGAGCGTCAACGGTCACGCCATAGGCCTCGGGATAGATGCGCGTCGAAAACACGAGCGCGCCATCATTCACAAACACCTCGACCGACGAGACATCGCCGACAATGCGCACGTTACGAACCTCGTCGACGGGCTCCCAGCGCACGGTACGACCGCAACCGGCAGAAGCGCGACCTTCATCGGTAAATCGCATCTCATAGCGCGCGGGCAGATCGCCCTCGGCGGGCACAAACGCCAGCCTTAGCTCGCCATCAACGGTCGCGGTAAACGCGTCGTTGACACCGTCGACAACAACGTCAAAGCAGGTATCGCCGGAAACCTCCAGCGAGCCCTCCCCCACACGCACCGAGGCATAATGGCGCTCGATCTCGCGCGCCGGCTGCTGCAGCACCACGCCGCCGTCACCGGCCGTAAGCTCACGCGGCACCGTCATGCAGTGCTGCCAGCCGCACACCACGGTGGGTGCGTTGCCATAGGTCGGCTCATCGGGCATGCCCATCCAGCCGATCAGAATGTGGCGACCGTCCTCGGCCGTGAACTCCTGCGGAGCATAGAAGTCAAAACCGGCGTCCCACAGGCGGAACTCGCCCAGCTCATAGGTACCGTCAACACCGGTAATGTCGCCCGTTACAGGCATGTAACCAGCAGCGTATACGTTGCCGCGATCCCAACGACCACCCTCGAGTCCCTGGGGAGAGAAGGACAGGAACTTCGCCGGCACACCGTCATCGGCCTTAAGCTCAAGGTATCCCGGGCATTCCCACATAAAGCCAAAACGCTCGGGCGTAGACACGCGGTTCTCGAGCTCCCAACTCAGCATATCGGCCGAGCCATACACCAGGATCTCACCCACATCGCGCCCGGCACCCTCGCCGTGCATCGCACAAAAACGGCTCTCGATATGCGGCCCGTCCACGCGACGACGGGCGCCCAGCACCATGTGATAACGCCCGTCCGCGTCGCGCCACACCTTGGGGTCACGCACATGGCAGGTCAAATCCTCGGGATAATCCTCGGACGCCAGCACCACGCGCTTTTGGCTGAACTCCCGACCGGCATGCCCATCAACGCTCTCCACATAGACGGTATCGGCGCGGCGGCCGGTATTGACGTAGTCGTACGTACCGTCAGCATCGGAAAGCTTAACGTTGCCCGTATAGAGCACGCGAATGCGACCGTCTTCGGCAAGCGCGGAGCCCGAATACACACCATGGCAATCGAACGGCTCGTCGGGCAGCAGTGGGGCGCCAATGTAGTCCCACGTCATAAGGTCGCGGCTCGTCGCATGACCCCAGACCTTAACGCCACCCTCGACATCAAACGGCGCATACTGAAAATAGGCATGGAACACGCCGCCCGCTTGGCAAAGACCGTTGGGGTCGTTGAGCCAACCCGCCGGCGGCATAATATGGAAGTGCTGGCCATACGCACCATGACCGCACTCAGAGGCAGCGATGTCAACAGCAGCAACCAGCTTTGCAAGGTCGCGACCAAGCGCATTAGACATATCAAAGTCCTAACGGATCGAAAGTTACAAGGCACCAGAGATCGGCGCCAGATGCTGGAAACACCCGCGAGCATACAGCCCGCGGGCATTCCCTTAATCAAAAGCTCTTAGGCCTGCTCGGAAGCCTTGGGCTCGTCCTTGTACAGGACAAACGAGACGGCAAAGGAAACCAGCGCGGCGACCGCGAACATGATCGCGTACTGCACGGGCTGGGCCAGGCACAGCAGGATACCGAAGATACCGGTAACGCCCGTGCCGGAGGCAGCCAGCGAAGTGAGCGCGCAGACCAGGGCACCGCAACCGCCGCCGATGCAGCCAGCGATGAAGGGCTTAAAGAAGCGCAGGTTCACACCAAAGATGGCAGGCTCGGTAATCCCCATGAAGGCGGACAGGGCCGAAGGAAGCGCCAGGCCCTTGATCTTGGCATCGCGGGTCTTAAAGGCAACGGCAAGTGCGGCACCACCTTGGGCGATATTGGCAGCGCTGGCGATGGGCAGCCAGTAGGTCACGCCATACTGGGCGAGCTGACCCAGGTCGATGGCGGTGTACATCTGGTGGATACCCGTAACGACCGTGGGGGCATAGAACAGGCCGACGATAAAGGAACCGATGCCGAAGGGCAGGGTCAGCAGAGCCTGGATCAGACCGAGGATGGCGTTCTCAGCCCAGACAAAGATGGGGCCGACGGCAACGAGCGTCACGAGCACGGTCACGAACACGGAGACGAGCGGAGTAACAAAGAGGTCGAACATCTCGGGAACGATCTTGTGCAGGCGCTTCTCCAAGAAGGCGAGGATGGCGCAGGCGATGACGATCGGGATCACGTGGCCCTGATAGCCAACCCACTCAAAGCTGTACACGCCGGGAATGACGGTGACCATGGTCTGCACGCCCTCGAAGGCAACCGTATAGGCGCTCTGCAGCGAGGAGTTGATGAACGCACCACCGACGACGGCGCCCAGATACGGGTTGGCGCCAAAGGCCTTAGCGGCGGAGTAACCGATCAGGATCTGCAGAATGCCAAAGGACGTGCCCGAGACCAGGTCGGCAATCTTGTAGATAAAGTTATTGGTGTCGAGCGCGATAAAGCCATTGGAGGCCATAAAGTTGAGAGCACTCATGATTCCCAACAGCAGGCCCGAAGCCACGATGGCGGGGATGATGGGGACAAAGACGTCGCCGAGCACCTTAATGGCGCGCATAAAAATGTTCTGCTGCTGCGCCGCGGCCTCCTTGACCTCGGCCTTGGTGGCAGCCTCGACGCCACTGAGCGCGATGAACTCTTCGTAGACCTTGTTGACGGTGCCAGTGCCAAAAATAATCTGGAGCTGGCCCTGGGCCTCAAAGACGCCCTTGGCGCCGTCGATATTCTCGAGGGCTTCCTTGTCGACCTTGGCGTTATCGGCAATCACCAGGCGCAGACGCGTGGCGCAGTGCGCAGCCGAAACAACGTTGCCGGCGCCACCGATGTTGTCGAGCACCTCTTGGGCTGATTTGCGGTAGTCCATGACTTCCCTTTCCTCCAACGGGCGAATTTGCACCCGGCCATCTTTGACACTTACACTGTAATCGTTTTCAGTTTCATATGTCTGTAATCGTTTTCATAGTAGGGTGAACGGTAGGAAAAAGCCGGCGAATGGTAGTTTTGGGACAAAAAACGGGGGACTCAAAGGCGGGCAGGCACGATCAAGACCTAGACATTCATCAACTGATGGCCGAGCTTAAGCGTCTTTAGGCCGTTCTCCCCCTCCGCGCCATCGAGCGTGTTGAGCAACATATTGGTCGCCTCGACACCGCTGGTCAGGTAGCCGTAATGCACGGTGGGAATGCCGCCCGTCAGCGCGCGCAAAAACGCGTTGTCGCCGAAACCGCTCACGCGGTGCATGCCCTCGCCCATGCCGCGAACCTCATCGAT
>CABUOF010000062.1 GCA_902493125.1 uncultured Collinsella sp.
TCAACGATATGGCACCGTGGGGACACATGTATGTCAATCCTGGTCTAACAGAGCCTTAAATAATCATTTGGCTGCCCGCTGGCTAAGTGAGTAGACTTTTTGGGAAATGCCGAGTACCCAACATATTTGCCTCAATAAAAGCGCAGGTCACAGACTTGTGCCTTGTCGGTGCGGTCGGGGATTCGGTAAAAGTCTACTCACTTAGTTTTGCGTGATGCATATTGTCCGCAACGAGACCCCAGTCGGGGTGATTCTATCGCAAATTCCGGTGACCGGGGCAGCTAATTAGGCGCCGTATGGGTTGCGGTCGCGTTCGATGCGCTGGCGGATGTGGGCGTACTCGATAATCAGCAGCACCAGGAGTAGGGCCATGATGGCTAGGTAGCTCACCACAGCGCCCATCAGACCCAGCAGCTTAATCAGGATCACCGGCAGCACCACGCTTACGGCGAAGCAGATCAGGTAGATCTTGGTGACGTCACCAGCGTGGCGCAGCACCGTGATAATGGCGTAGATAAAGTCGATTGCCGCGGTGACGCCGCCGGCAACAACCATCAGCAGCGCCAGCGTGCGGTAGCGCTCAAAGTTAAGGCCGTACATAAAGCTCATGATGGGGATGCCGGGGCCTGCCATAAATGCGGCGCACGCTCCGGCAATGACCACGATCAGTGCCATAACGGCAATAATAATCAGGTCAAAGCGGCGACGCTTACGCGGATTCGCCCAAATGCTCGACAGACGCAGGAGCTGCGGTTTATAGATAAATCCAATGCTCAACAAAATTCCCTGCGCCGGAAAGAACAGGGCATTAAAGTACAGCTGATACTTGTAGGCCAGCGTACCTTCCATCACAAACTTGGGCATGCTCTCGATAAGGTTGAACAGGAACAGCGCGCCAAAGAGCGGGGCGCACTGGATAAACAGGTGGCCAGCCTCGCGCAGACTCATGCGGCGTGATTTTTCGGTTTCGAGCAGGGCGAGCGGGGCGGTGACCAGCACGAGCGAGGCGATGGCGGTGACACCCATGGCCATGGCCGCGATGGGCATGCTGCGTGTGAGGAACAGTGCCACGCTAAAGACCGCGATGACGCCGGCGGAACGCAGCGTTTGGCTCATGCCGGCCAAATAGAGCTTGTCGGCCTGCTGCAGGCGGCCCTCGTACACGTCGGCGATGCCGTCGATCACCTTATACAGGTAGACGCCCAGGCCGATCGTGGCCATCTGCGCATCGTAGTCGCGGGCGCTGCTGTATACCAGGCCGCATGCCAGCGCGAGCGCTCCGCAGAGCCAGCGGTTGAGCTGGTAGGAGGCGAAGGAGGTTTTTTCGTCGATGTCTGAGACCTGAAAGTTGCGGACGCCGTAGTTGCACGCGATCATGATGAGCGTGCCGGTGACAAAGGCGATGGAGAACTTGCCGGCCTCCTCGGCGCCCACGAGCTGCGTCGACACAATGGTGAGCAGGGGAAACGCCATGCCCCATACGGCGGTGCCCAGGGTATTCCAAAGGTAGTCGCGACGGGTGGCGTGATCTTCGTACTCGGCTTCCTGCGTGGAAAAGCCGCCGCCGTAGACGGCTCCGAGAAGGCGGTTCCACCAGGCATTGACCATGCGGTGGATGGGGCCGGGTTGGCGATTGCGCTCGCGGCGACGGCGTGTGGTCTGGCTGCTGTCGGGACCGCCGGCGTTACGCTGGCTCAGCTCTTGGATTCGTGCGAGCTCCTCGGCGGTGTGCGATGCGGGGAACAGGCCGTTCTCGATGCGTCCGCCCTGTCCGTGCGCCCCGCCCGATACGGTGGGGTTGGCGACGCCATTGCGGCGGGCGATGGCGTGGCGGATGCTATCGAGGGGCGTAATGCTCAAAGCGGAGTCCTTTCTATTGCTGCGCTCTAGTATAGACGCGGCGGCGTTTGCCCGTGTTTTTGAACGGATTGTTCAATAATTTCGGCGGCGCCATTCAGCAGTAGGCACTTAGGGACGTTCCTTATGTGCCGGCATCCGGGGACGCTCCTTGGTTGGTGCCTGTTCAAGAGTGTCCCCAACGACCAGTCGTTAAGAACGTCTCCAATGACTAGGCCGCTTGCCTGCGATTTTTGACCGTTGGGCGGGCGCTTCGCCGTTGCCGCAAAAACGTTTTTGCACATAGGGTACAACGGGCTTTACGTGAGTAAAGTGCGCGCTGCGTCCGCGTGTTGCGTTTTTAAAGGAGGCCCCATGCCTGGTGTTACCCCTGCAGAAGTTCTGTCCAACTTTGGTATTACGCTGGTCGAAGATCCCGCCGAGAATCAGCCCCGTCTGCTGGTCGATCTACCCGCTGCGGAACTCGTCGAGCACGCCATCCGCCGCGAAGAAGGCCGCATGGCATCCAACGGCGCGCTGGTGATCGAGACGGGGGAGCGTACTGGTCGTTCTCCCAACGATCGCTTTATCGTTGACACCCCCGATGTTCACGACAAGATTGCCTGGGGTGCCGTCAACCGCCCGCTGTCCGTCGAAAGCTACGAGGTCATCAAAGCCGGCATCGTCGACTATCTCAACGAGCGCGATGTGTTCGTCACGCGCGGTATGGCCGGCGCCGATCGTAACCATACGCGTCGCCTGCTTGTCGCCTGCGAGCGTGCCAGCCAGGCGCTCTTTATTAAGCAGATGCTCGCCCGCCCGCTTGCCCGCGAAATCGCGCGCACCGGCGAGCCGGACTTCTGCGTCCTTGCCGCGCCAGGTTACCAGTGTGACCCCGCCATCAAGGGCCTCAACTCCAGCGCCGCGGTGGTCATCAACTTCCAGGAGCGCGTGATTCTGGTCGCGGGCACCGGCTACTCCGGTGAGATCAAAAAGTCCATCTTCAGCGTCATGAATTACCTGCTGCCCGTCGAGGATGACGTACTGCCCATGCATTGCTCGGCCAGCATGGATCCCGTCACGCACGAGACCGCGATTTTCTTTGGCCTGTCGGGCACCGGCAAGACCACGCTTTCGGCCAACCCCACGCGCCTGCTGATCGGCGACGACGAGCACGGTTGGTCCGACATGGGCATCTTTAACGTCGAGGGCGGCTGCTACGCCAAGTGCGAGGGCCTGGACGTGTTCCACGAGCCGGAGATCTTCAACGCCGTCCGCTTTGGCGCCATCTGCGAAAACGTGGTGCTCGACGAGAATCGCAAGCCCAACTACGACGACGTCTCGATCACGCACAATACGCGCGTGGCCTACCCTGTGGAGCACATTCCCAACGCGTGGACCAAGGGCATGGGCACCACCCCGAGCGTCGTGCTGTTTTTGACCTGCGATGCCTTTGGCGTGCTGCCGCCCATCTCGCGCCTGACGGCCGACGCCGCCATGTATCACTTTGTGACGGGCTTCACCGCCAAGATCCCTGGCACCGAGGTCGGCGTCACCGAGCCCACGCCCACGTTCTCCTCGCTGTTTGGTGAGCCGTTTATGCCGCTCGATCCTATGGTCTACGCCAAGATGCTCGGTGAGCGTATCGCCGACGGCCGCACGCGCGTCTATCTGGTCAACACCGGCTGGATTGGCGGCGGCTACGGCGTGGGTCATCGCATCGAGCTGGCCTACACGCGCTCACTGGTCGCTCGCGCCCTCGACGGCACCATCGAGGACAGCGAGTTTGTGCACGACGATATCTTTAATGTCGACATTCCCACTACGTGCCACGGTGTGCCCGATGGCATCCTGGTGCCGCGCCAGTACTGGCAGAGCACCGCGCGCTACGACGAGGCAGCGCACAACCTGGCGGTGATGTTCGAGGAGAACTTCGAGAAGAAGTACTCGCACCTGCCCGAGTCCGTCAAGGCTGCCGGTCCGCACGCCCAGGTGTCCGCCGACGCCCGCCATCGCGGCCGCGGCTTGCTGGGGCTCCGCCACTAGCGTCGCCTCAGACCCAAAACCACCACAAAGGGGACAGGCACCTTTGTGGTGGTTTTGCTCGCGCGGATGACTCAGGTTACAATACGCCTGACATATCGCCCCCTTCTCCGGATGGGGGCAGCGTAAGCGCTCTTGTGGCGGCACCGTAGGACTTTGAAGGTGGCCGTCGTAAGGGCGCTTTTTAGGTGCCCTCGCTCGGGCGCGCACGATGAAGGGAGAGCGTATGAAGAGCTTTATTGCCGAGGATTCATTCTGGGAGCTGTTTCCGCGGGCAGCGGTCGGCGTTGTGGTTGTGAAGGGCATGAAGCCCGCGGCTCAGATTCCTCAAGAGGACGTGGACGCGATTGCGGCGCTGCTCGATCGCGCCAACATCGATGCGGAACGCCACCTGACGAGTGATACCATCAGCGAGAATGCGCCGGTTAAGGCTTGGCGTGACGCGTACCGGCTGTTCAAGACCAAGAAGGGCGCGCGTTGCTCAGTTGAGAAGCTGCTCAAACGCGTGCTCAAAGGGAAGCCGGTGGGCCACATCACGCCGGCGGTGGACATCTATAACACGGTGTCGCTGTCCTACGCGCTGCCCGTTGGCGGCGAGGACCTGCATGCGATTGAGGGAGATCTTCGCTTGAAGGTGACCGACGGTGGCGATGCGTTCTTGCCACTTGGCGAGGAAGCGGATGACCCGACGCTGCCCGGCGAGCTCGCCTACATTGACGATGCGGGCGCCGTGTGCCGCTGCTGGAACTGGCGCGATGGCGTTCGAACGGCTCTATCCGACGATTCGGCCGACGCATTCCTGGCGATTGAGTGCGTAGAGCCCGAGCGAATGGGGGACTGCCAGGCTGCCATCGATCGCTTGGCCGAGCTGCTTGAGCGCTATCTGGGAGCGACGGTTGTCGTTAAGACGCTTGTGACCCGCGACAATCCCTGTGTGGAGCTGTAGCGGCGCCTAGAACCTATTGATGCCCAAAACCACCACAAAGGCGCCTGTCCTTTGTGGTGGTTTTTATGTTGATGGGTCAACAAATGAGGCACGCAGGGCTGGCGTCCGCTGGGTACGGTTAAGATGTTAACCCGTTAGCATCATGCAAGCGAAAGGCGGTCGTCTCCCATGCAGCAGAACGACGAGACACGTTTTGAGGATTTTGTCGGACTGATCAGCGGGCTCTACAAGGAGATTCAGCGCATCAAGACGTCCGAAGGCGCAAGGCTCGGCCTTAAGGGCTCCGACGTCATGTGCCTGTACTATCTTGAGCGCAGCAAGGACGGCCTGACCGGCGCCGACCTCGCCCGCATGGCCGGCGTTACCCGTGCCGCCGTTTCGCGCACGCTGGCACATCTGGAGGAGGGCGGCTACGTCGAGGTCGATGATTCGGGTGATGCGGCCGTCAAGTACCGTGCCCCGGTGCGCTTGACTGCCCTAGGCGGCGAGAGCATGAGCGAGGCCGATCGCATCATTCGCGAAGTGCTCGACACCACCGGTAAGGCCATGGGCATGGAGCAACGCGAGCAGATGTACGCGTCGCTGCGTACGATTCTCAACACCCTGCGCGAGATCTAAGGCCGCCAAGGCATTTGCTTCCAATTAACAACTGCATCGTCCCGTTTGAGCGCGCACGCCGTGTCGGGACATTGTTGTCAAAATTCCCTGCGCGAGATCTGCGCAAGAAAGGATTCGCTATGTCCGTCCGCATTATTACCGATTCCGCCAGCGATATGTCTCCGGCGGAGCACCCCGCTCTACGTGTTCTGCCGCTGTCCGTCACCTTTGGCTCCGACGTGTATATGGATGGCGTCGACATCGATCACCAGCGCTTTTACGAGATGCTCGTGGAGCGCGATGAGCTGCCCAAGACCGGTCAGGTCAACCCGTATGCCTTTTCACAGGCAATTGCCGAAGCGCGTGAGGCCGGCGACGAGGCCGTGATTATTACCGTGGGCGCCAAGCTTTCGGGCACCAATCAGAGCGCCCGTACCGCACTTGCCGAGGCGCCGGGCGGCGACGTGTTCGTTGTGGACAGCAATAACGTGACCTTGGGCGAGCGCGTGCTGGTTGAGTATGCGCTGCGCCTGGTGGACGAGGGCCGTAGTGCGGCCCAGATTGCGGCGGCCGTCGAGGCCGTTCGTGACCGCGTGGTCGTCATCGGCCTGCTCGAGACGCTGGAATACCTGGTGCGCGGCGGCCGCCTGTCTGCTGCGGCGGGCGCTGTGGGTACGCTGCTCAACGTGAAGCCGGTCGTGGCCGCCGAGGACGGCCTCATCGTGCAGTTGGGCAAGGCGCGCGGTTCCAAGAACGGTCGAAACCTGTTGAACCAGAAGGTTGAGCAGGCTGGCGGCGTCGACTTCTCCATGCCGCTGGCGCTTGGTTATACGGGTCTTTCGGACGCGGTGCTCAAGAAGTATATCGAGGACAGCGCCGCGCTGTGGGCCGGCCATGCCGAGAACGAGCTGCCCATCCACACCATTGGCGCCACCATCGGCACCCACGTGGGTCCCGGCGCCGTAGCCGTAGCCTTCTTCCGCCCCGCCAACTAATTTACCTGCCAAAAAGGGACAGGTTTATTTTGGCAGGTTTTATCTGGGCAAACACTGCCTGCCATGCCATGCGATTCCTCGGCGACGGCGGGGTTGTGGACCATCGGCCGCACGGAGGCCTCAAATGATCTGCTACCCTGCCGTCCCCGAGGGATCATTTGCTTTATGCTGTTGCGGGCGGAAAGGGGTAGGCGATGGCATCTGAGGGCTTTTTTGAGCGGGTGTACGAGGTGGTCGAGCAGATTCCCGAGGGGATGGTCGCCACGTACGGTCAGGTGGCGCTGCTCGCCGGTCGTCCGCGGAGCGCGCGCTATGTGGGCTATGCGCTGCATAGCAACCCCCGCCCTGGCCAAATTCCCTGCCACCGTGTGGTGTTTGCCGACGGTCGTATCTGTGAGGGCTTCGCCTTTGGCGGCCCCGATGCTCAGCGTGAGCTCTTGATGGGGGAGGGCGTGACGTTTACCGATCCCATGCACGTCGATCTGGGCGCCTGTCGCTGGGCTGCCGGACTCTAATAGCTCTGCCGTGGCCAAAGCCACCACAAAGGTGTCTGCTCCCATCGTGGTGAAACGCCGTTATCGTTGACATTTCCCCAGATAAAACCTACCAAAATAAACCTGTCCCTAATTGGTAGGTTTACCGGGGCTAACTTATGGAGAAGGTGTGGGGGCGTACTTTGCCATCAGAAAGTAAACCACGGTGAACTATATTGTATTCTGCAACGGAGCAGGCAATAGGCGATGAAAAAGCCTGCCCTGTTGAGTTTGATTCGCATTCCTCCCCTCTGTGCGATTCAACGGTGTACTTCGGGAACGGGCCCGCTGGCAACTTTCTGCCGGCGGGCCCGTTCCCGTTTGTCGGGGGAGTGCAATGGGTGGAGCCGAATCGGTCAGGCACCAAAAAAGGCGGACGCCGTAGCGTCCGCCCAAAAGCAATCGAAAGCTCAAGCCAGCAGATCGGTCTAGTACACCATGCCCATGGCGTCCCGAACCTCGGCCAGGGTCTGCTCGGCGATCTCGTTGGCGCGACGGTTGCCCTCGTGCAAGACGTCCTTCACATAGTCCAGATCGTTCTCGTAGCGCTGGCGACGCTCGCGGATCGGCGCGAAGTACTCGTTGACGGCCTCGGTCACGTACTTCTTGAGCTGGCCGGAGCCGCCCATGCCAATTTCCTCGGCAATCTCGACCTCGGAACGGCCGGTGCAGATGGCGGCCGTCGAAAGCAGGCCGGACACGCCGGGGCGGTTCTCGGGATCAAACGTGATCATGCGCTCGGAGTCGGTCTGGCTTTTCTTGATGCGCTTGGCCGTCTCTTCGGCGGTCATCGAAATGTTGATGGCGTTACCGTAGCTCTTGCTCATCTTGCGACCGTCCAGGCCGGGCAGCAGCGGGGTCTCGGACAGCAGCGCGTCGACCTCGGGGAATACCTTGCCGTAGCGGTTGTTAAAGCGGCGGGCGATGGTGCGGGTGAGCTCGATGTGCGGCAGCTGGTCGCGACCGACCGGCACCACGTTGCCCTTGCAGAACAGGATGTCGCAGGCCTGGTGCACCGGGTAGGTGAGCAGAAGGCCGGTAAGCTCATGGCCCGAGGCCTCCATCTCGGCCTTAACCGTGGGGTTGCGCGCCAGCTCGGCCTCGGACACCAGCGACAGGAACGGCAGCATGAGCTGGTTGGCGGCGGGCACGGCGGAGTGCGCGTAGATCATGGTCTTGTCGGGGTCGATACCGCAGGCAAGGTAGTCCATGACCATGTTGTACACGTTGTCCTGGATGTGCTCGGTGGTGTCGCGGTCGGTGATGACCTGGTAGTCGGCGATGAGCACGTTGGTCTTGGCGCCCATGTTCTGCAGCTCAACGCGGCCCTTGAGGGTGCCAAAGTAGTGGCCCAGGTGCAGACGGCCGGTGGGGCGGTCACCGGTAAGCATGGTGAACTTCTCGGGCGTCTTGGCCAGGCCCTCGCGAATGGCGTTGCTCTTTTGCAGCGCGACTTCGTAGCTGTTCTCGTTTGGCATGATTGCTCCTAACGTATGTTCATGGGTCAAGATGATAACGCGTTTATTGGAGGGGCGGGGCGTAAGCAGGCGAGGGGCGGAAGAGTGGCGGCTTGCGCGATGGGTGCGGCGCGGCTGCACTTGGCCAACGGTGCCTGGGCACATCCTCGGCAGCTTACCCTAGAGCTTGTGGTGGCGCTCTTCCTTACGTTCCTCGGCTGCCTGCTCCTCCTGCTTAAAGGCGGGGTCGTCGGGGGTTACCAGCTCGTCTTCGTGCGTGCGCTTGTTGTAATGGTGGCGCAGCACGGGCTCAAACAGGTGCAGGTGCTTGGCGAAGGCCGCCGAGCCAATGGCGAGCACGGTAAAGATGAGCACGCGCATGGGAACCTCGACCTGATTGATGGCGGCGGCGCCGGCCGAAAGCATGATGCACCAGGCGTAGATGAGCAGCACGGCCTGCTTTTGGTTGTAACCCTCTTGAATCAGGCGGTGGTGAATGTGGCCCTTGTCGGCCTGCCCAATGCTAATGTGGGCGCGCTTGCGGCGTACGATGGCGCTAAACGTGTCGATGATGGGCACGCCGGCCACGATGAGCGGGATGATGAGCGATGTGAGCGCGGCGGTGCGGCTCACGTTGAGCAGCGATATGGAGCCGAGCGCAAAGCCCAGCAGCAGCGAACCCGAGTCGCCCAAGAAGATACTCGCGGGGTTGAAGTTGTACCGCAAAAAGGCCAAGCAGGCGCCAAACAACGCGATGGAGAGCGCGGCGGCATCGATGCGGCCCGAGAGAACGGCCATCGAGAACATCGTGAACGATGCGATGCCACAGATGCCCGTTGCCAGGCCGTCAAGGCCGTCGATGAGGTTGATGATGTTGGTGAACGCCACCAGGTAGACCACGGTGATGGGGTAAGCGAGCCAGCCGAGCATGATTTCGCCGGGGGCAAACGGGTTGACGATGACGCCGATTTTTAGGCCGCCCACGCAGGCGATGAGCGCGGCGAGGACCTGGCCGGCCAGCTTTTGCTTGGGCTTGAGCTGGAGGACGTCGTCGATGGCGCCGGTCGCAAAGATGACGGTAAAAGAAAGTGCAAGTATGGGGTAGCTGATGTGCAGACGGGGGTGGGGCACCAAAACGGGCGGCCAGCCCAGGTACCAGGTGCCTAGGATCTGCACGGTGCAGGCGACGACGAGGCCCAAAAAGACCGCTGTGCCACCCATGCGCGGGATGGGTTTAGTGTTGATGCGGCGCTTGGAAGGATAGTCGACGGCGTCGAGCTTGATTGCTAGGCGCTTGACCAGGGGCACCGCAAGGAAGGTCGTGATAAAAGCCGCGACCGCCACGCACAGGTACGGTATGAAGCTCGTGGAGGAAACCATGAATCGATAAACCGCCAAGCGTCGAAGGAAAAGGTCAAAGGATGCCACGCCGCAAAGGGTATAGCTGACCCATGATACTCGACCAAGGAGGGTGTGAGGAATTGCACGGGGCGATAATCACGTGCTTACCAGATATTCGAGTGATGGTGGGGTTCTGCCTGGTGCCTTTTGGGGATCTGGGCGGGATTTACAATGGCGAGTTTCGGCAAAAGAAAACCACCCCCCACGTTACGAAAATGAACCCACCTAAAACAGGTGGGTGCCCTCATCGACTGTTCCAGCGTCCTTAACAACGAAGGATACCTGTACTAGGTACGACTGTGTGGGCTCCCTAAATAAACGCGACGGTTCACCCAGTTGCTCCGCGGGGGGCGGAATACCTACATCATAAAGCGGCACTTTGTGGATTCCAGTCTTGACATTACAAAAATCGTGTCGGACGATTACGGCGCCTTGGGCTCGAGCCGTCCGTGCGGTCGGTCCTTTTGCGTTTGAGCTGCCGAATCGTTGTTTTTGGAGCATGTCTTTATGCCGACGTCGTTGACCGAACTTTTTTCGCCCGCCTGTCATTTGTGTCCGCGCCGTTGCGGTGCGGCGCGCGATGAGGGTGCGCGCGGCGTGTGTGGTGCTAACGACACGCTCAAGGTGGCCCGCGCGGCGCTTCATATGTGGGAGGAGCCGCCTATCTCGGGTGAGGCCGGTTCGGGCACGATTTTCTTTAGCGGTTGCTCGCTCAAATGCGTCTATTGCCAGAACCACGAGATCTCGACGGGCAATTTTGGGCTTGAGATTTCGCCCGAGCGCCTGATCGAGATTATGTTGGAGCTGCAGGACCAGGGTGCGAACAACATTAACCTGGTGACGGCGACACACTACGCGCACCTGCTGCCGGCTTCGATTTCCGCGGCACGGGCACGCGGACTGGTCATCCCGATCGTCTACAACACGAGCGGTTATGAGCGCGCGAGTGCCGTGGCGGCGCTCGGCGATCTGGTCGACGTGTGGCTTACCGACTTTAAATATGCCGATGCGGGGCTTGCACAGTCGCTCTCCCATATTAAGGACTACCCGCGTGTGGCCGTGTCGGGCCTGGCGCAAATGGCGCGCGAGATTGAGCGCCGCGGGGGAGAGCTGGTGGACGATGACGGGCTCATGAAGCGCGGCATGATCGTGCGTCACCTGGTGCTGCCGGGGCATGCGGACGATTCGTGCCGCGTGCTGGACCTGGTGTGGCAGACGGTGGGCGATGTGCCGATCTCGGTCATGAACCAGTACACGCCCAATGCGCTCATGCGCGAGCAGGGCGGCGACCTGGCCCGAGCCGTGACGCGCGATGAGTACGAGCAGGTGCTCGACCATGCCGACGACCTGGGCTTTACAACGATGTTCTGGCAAGAGGGCGGCGCGGTAGACGAGAGCTTCACCCCAGCGTTTGACACCACCGGCGTCCTTACCAGTGCAAAGTAACGCGTTCGCCGATGATTTTTCTGGGACGGTGATTAAAAAAGGCTCTGTTAGACCAGGATTGACATTCCGCCCCGTCATCTTCTTGCGATTGCACA
>CABUOF010000063.1 GCA_902493125.1 uncultured Collinsella sp.
CTCGCCGCGCCTGCGCGCCCTTTCGCCCGCGAAGAGGAGCGCCCCGAGCAAGCTCGACCCGTACAAGCCCGTCATCCGCCAATAGCTCGAGGACGACGCCCGGAACTGGCGCAAGCAGCCCTTCAATAAGTTGCGGTGAAATAGTGTCTGTTTTTGCTGCTAGATAGCATATTTAGTCCCTAATTCACCGCAACTTGTTAGTGGTGGCTTACTGGTAGCGTAGGCATTCCACCGGGTCGAGCTTTGCTGCACGGCGAGCGGGGTAGAAGCCAAAGATTACGCCGATGCCGACCGATACGGCAAACGCGATCAACACTGTCGTAATGGAGAAGCTTGGCGTGATCGTCCCGGTAGCTCCAAACTCGCTCATGATGCCCGAGCTTGCGGCAAAGAACGTGAGTCCCCATGCCAGCAGATAGCCAATCAGGACACCCAACAGTCCGCCGGTGACGCACAGCGCCGAGGACTCGGCCAAAAACTGCGCGGTGATATCGCGACGACTGGCGCCCAGGGCACGGCGAATACCGATCTCGCGGATGCGCTCAGTCACGTTGGTGAGCATCATATTCATAATGCCGATACCGCCGACAAGCAGCGAGATGCTGGCGACAGCGCCCATGATGAGTGAGAACGCGCCCATAAAGGAGTTGAGTGCATCGATGGCGCTTTTCATGGATGTCGCCGATACACTGTCGTACTCATCCTCCTCCTCGATGCCCTTCATCGCGCGCACCTTGGACTCGATGGTCTTACAAAGCTCATCCATGTCCGTGCCCTCGGCGGCAAGTGCCGTCACGCTGGGGAATGAAGGATTCTCGTCGCCAAACAGCCCGGCGATGGTTTCGCGTGGCATATACAGCGTGAGAGAGCCCATGGAGTCGCTGCCGCCATCAATCACGCCTACAATCTGCACCTCGCCGTTGGACACTTTGATGGTTTTCCCCAGGGCATCCTGTTCGTTGCCGTAAAGCTGATCGGCGCCGCCGCGGCTGATGAGCGCCACGCGCGAGCCTGATTGGGACTCGGCCTGGGAATAGGTGCGCCCCGCAACGAGCTTGCTGGCGCCCACCGCGTCGAGCATGTCGCTATCGACGCCCTGCGCCATGACGGTATAGCTTTTATCGCCGGTCTTGTACTCGGTATAGGCGCTGTCCACGACGCCGATCTGCTCTATCTGTGGCACCAGTTTTTGAAGCTTCTCGACATCAGAATCAGTGAGTTCTTGGGACGAATAGATTTGCACCATGCGTGCCGCATTGAGGCCCAGGCTGTTGACCAAACTGTTTTGGATGCCGCCGATGAGCGAAGTCATGGCGATAACCGAGGCGATGCCGATGACAATGCCCAGGATGGTGAGCAGGCTGCGCCCCTTGTTGGCCTCGAGCGAGTGAAGGGCTTCCTGGATGAGATCACGGGTGCTCATGCCACCACTCCTTTCGGCGGGTTGGCGGAGGCGGAAATCATGGGCAGGCTAACTACGGCGCTGCGCAGGGTCCGCGGTGCATGTGGAATATACGCGCCGTCGTGAATTCGACCGTCGCGGATGGTCACGGCACGGTCGGCCTCGGCGGCAATGCCGGGGTCGTGTGTGATGAGCACGATGGTTTTGCCGCGCTCCTGGAGCTTATGGAAGGTCTCCATTACAAGCGCTCCAGTGGCGGAGTCCAGGTTTCCCGTCGGCTCGTCAGCCAAAATGATGGGTGGATCGTTGACGAGGGCGCGCGCGATGGCCACCCTCTGCATCTGGCCGCCTGAGAGCTCGGATATGCGGTGGTCCCAGTGGTCGACCGGCAGCGTGACGGCCTGCAGCGCGTGCACGGCGCGCATTTCGCGCTGGCTACGGGGCACATTGGTGTAGGCCAGCGGCAGCATGACGTTTTCGATAACCGACAGGCGCGGCAGCAGGTTGAAGCTCTGAAAGACAAAGCCAATGCTCAGGGCGCGAACTTCGGTGAGCTCGTCATCATCGAGCTCGGCCACGTTGACCCCTTGCAGGTAGTAGTCGCCTGCCGTTGGCTTATCCAGGCAGCCTAGGATGTTCATGAGCGTTGATTTGCCCGAACCCGAGGGGCCAGTGATAGCGACGAATTCGCCGGGATTTACCGCCAGGCTCACGTTGTGCAGGATGTGGGCGCAACCTGCCTCGCTCTCAAAGATGCGGTGCACGTTGCGGATGTCGATAACGGGACGCATTACATGTCCTCATCGGCAGACATACTGCCCGAATCCGCGCTGTAGCCGCCGTCAGCCGTTGCGTCCGCTCCGGTGTCCATGACGAGGGTGTCACCATCGCGCAGCTTGGTAACCGGCACGTTGGGGTTGATCTCGTTGCCCTGGTCGTCGCGCTTGACCTGTGTCTTGCCGACTACGGTTTCGTTGTCGTTTTGCGTCACGACGGTCACCTTGACGCGGCGGGTTTGCTTGCCCTCGTCATCGGTTGCCACGTTGACGTAATAGTGTTCGCCGTCTTCGGTCATGAGCGCCATCGTCGGCACCATCACCACGTCGTCGAGCTGCTCGGTCACCACCGAGACCTCGGCCGTCATGCCCGGCTTCAGGCGCGCGTCGGGCGCCTCGATGAGGATGTCGACGTTAAAGGTCACGCTGCCGCCGCCGTTGGCGGCGTCGGAGTTTGCCACCGACGCGATAGCCGTGACGGTTCCCTGGCTCACGATATCGGGAAACGCGGGATACGTGACGTTGGCGCTCTGCCCAACGGCGATCTTGGCGATGTCCTTTTCGCCCACCTGCACGGTCACCTTCATCTTGGATAGGTCGGCGATCTGCATGCACTGCTTGCCGCCGCTCGTATCGCTTTCGCCCATGATCATGCCGCCTGTTACCGTTGCGCCCACCTTGGCGTTAAGCTCCACGATGCTACCCGAGCTCGGGGCCGTGACCGTGCGACTGGCGGCCTTGGCGTTCGCCTGGTCTAGGTTTGCCTGGGCCGAAGCGAGGCTGCGCTGCGCGGCCGATACGGCGTTCGTGTCCGCTGATGCGTCAGAGACGCCAGCCGCTGCGGAAGCTCCCTCGACGTCCGTCGTTGGGGTGGCCTGCGCGGCAGCTGCGGCTTTCTGCGCGTTGGCGAGGTCTTCCTGAGCGGCTGCAACTGCACGCTGCGCCTCGGCAACGTTGCGATCGAGCTCGTCGTTTTTAATGGTCATAAGCATGTCGCCCTCGTTGACGGATTGGCCTGCCTGCACGTTGATGGAATCGACCGTGCCGTCGACAGAAGGGGAGACCACTGAGGACGAAATGGGTTTGAGCTGGCCTTTCGCCTCGACCGTTGTGGTAAACGTGCCCTCGGTCACCATGTCGGTCACAGGCCCGCTAGCGCTCTGAGGCTGCGCATTGATAACCAGGGTTGCGACAATGGCAATGAGCGCGATGGCACCTACGACACCGGCAGCAATACCGCGTCGAATCAGCTTTTTGCGTCGGCGCTCGGCACGTTTTGCTTTGAGCTTGGCATATGCCTCTTCATCGGAAATCTCGGCCGTATCGTTCGTGCGTCCGTTCTGCTTATTGGCATGTACGTCTGTAATCAGAGGAATCGTTTCGGTGGCACCTTCGGGCGTGCGCTCGGTATCATCCGGGCCCGGGGTGATCGTGGGGACATTCGGCATAGCGTCTCCTTTATAGAAAGAACCTCGATAATTATATGCGCCCACCGGTTGGGGCGGGCGCATAGGACGATTTCTTTCAGAACTGTTAGATTGGTCGCAGCGGTTCCACGTTGTAGGAATGCGCGCGTTGCACTACGAGTGGACAACCACGCACAGGCCGACTTTGATGCAGTCGTGAAGTGCCTTGGCGTCTGCCAGGCGCAGGTTGATGCAACCGTGGCTGCCGCACCACTTGTACGACTCGGCATTATCGAAGCTCTTGTCGTTTTGCCAGGTGGCGTCGTGGAAGCCGATCATGTTGCCCTCAAACGGCATCCAGTAGCTCACCGGGCTCTCGTATTTGGGCTTACCGGTCTCGGGGTCCTTGGCTCCGATCAGGGTGCTGCCGCCGTCGTTGCTGTTGATCTGCCACACGCCTTCGGGGGTGGCGTCTTCGCCCGGTTTGCCGGAAATAAAGTTGGCCTCCCAAACGATATTACCGTTCTCGTCGTAGTAGCGCGCGTGCTGCTCGGACAGATCGACATCGATGTATGCCTTCCAGTCGGGCTCTCCCTTTGCGGTAAAGGTGTCGGCCTTCTGGGAGTACTTGATCTCGATCTCGCCGGTCTGCTTGTTGTTAATGGCGTCCTCGACCTGCTTGGCGAGCGAGCTGCTGTCGATGGACCAACCAAAGTCGCCGCCTTCGACGGCGCACTGCTTGCCATCGGCGCGCGTCCACCAGCGAGTGGAGCCCACGGTATTAAAGCCGTTGGCGAGCTCGGCAGCCCAGCTACTGATCTGCGACGTATCGAGCGTGGGGTTGGCCGGATCGGCAAAGCTGATCCACTGCAACACGGAGCTGCCGTCGACCTTTCCGGCATCCTCGCCGTTGAGCTTGAGGGTCACGTTGACGCCCAGGAAGTTGTTGGCGGCATCGCATGCGGCCTGAATCTGATCATCGGTCAGCGTTCCATTGAGCGGTTCATAAGCATCGTTGCCGAGCTTGGAAAGATCTACGGTCTCGGCCAGCGAGGCAAGCTCGAGCTCGGCATACTTAATGACATGCTCGCGGTTGAGTTTTTCGTTGGAGCGCGCCTTCTCGACGGTAAACTTGCCGGCCTGCTCGTCATAGGAGCTATTGGCCTCGAACGTGCCCGAACGGCCCTCGTTAAACTCGTCGATAGCGGCGCCCAGGTCCTCCTCAAACTTCTTTTGGTCAAAGGTATCGGAGAGCATGGACAGGTCGACGTCTTGATCAAGATCGACTTTGTTGGAGGTAGCAGTTGTTTTGGTCTTGCCGCCTAAGGATTCCACAAGGCGGACCGGCCAAATAAAGGCTTCGTTCTGGTTGATGATTTCTTTTGCAGCAGCTTCACCGTCGACGATGGGTTCATCGGACTCGGGCTGATAGGTCCAGCTAAAGTCATCTCCTGTCACGGTGAGCTTATAGTGCTTCCATGCCGAGTTGACCTTGGTGGCGGCAGACGAAGCGTTGGAGAACGAGACGTCGACGCCGGCGATGGTGGTGTTGGGGTAGGCTACCTGCGAAAACGCTACGACGCCAACAATATAGACAATGACGATAAGACCCAGGACGACAAAAAGCGTCGTTTTTTTGCCCGACTTATTGTTGCCGGCGGGTTTGCGTGCGGGGCCGCGATCGCCTCGAGTGTGCGTGGGGGGCTGCTTGGGCGCATTGCCGTTTGCCTGGCGCTGCTGACGTTGTTGACGCTGCTGTCGCTGTTGGTTCGGTCGTTGGGAAGCGTTTGCCGCACCACGCTGCTGACCGTGGCTCGGCGCGATAGGACGCGGCGACTGAACGCCGCCGGTGTGCCTGCTCGGCTGCTGTGGATCGGGAATCAGTTGAGTTCGATCGTTTTGCGACATCGTATGCATATCCTTCGATTTTCGCCTTGCGGTTCATCGTGTTTTTACTGGGCTTGCATTATAGCGATTGCCCTACTGTTTGTGGTACGGAAACGGTGGCATTCAAAAGAGGTGGGACATTTGTCCCACCTTTGAGTCGTTCTTTGCCGTTATCCGCACACACCGCATTTTGCACAGGCCGAAAGTGCGGCCGGAGCCTGCGCGATGCCGCCCTTTGCCGTCTCGCGCAGCGTGGCCGGCAACGCGTGACCCACCGAGAGCATGACATGTGCCATCTGGTCAAACGGCACTAAACTCTTAATGCCTGCGAGGGCGAGTTGTGCCGAGCTAAAGGCCGCTGCCACGCCGATGGCGTTGCGGTTTTGGCAGGGCACCTCCACGAGGCCACCGACGGGGTCGCAAACGAGGCCCAGCAGGTTACTCAGCGCGATGGAGCTGGCGTCGAGCGCCTGCTCGGGCGTGCCGCCGAGCATCTGCACCAGCGCGGCGGCTGCCATGGCGGCGGCGCTTCCCACCTCGGCTTGGCAGCCGCCCTCGGCGCCGGCAACGCAGGCGCTTGTGGTGAGGTTGAGGCCGATGGCGGCTGCGCAGTAGAGCGCGTCCATGACCTGTTCGTCGTCGAGCTGCAGGCGCTCGGCGAGCGCAAGCACGCAGCCGGGCACAACACCCGCTGAGCCTGCCGTGGGGGCGGCGACGATCACGCCCATGGTGGCGGAGCGCTCGAGCACGGCCATGGCGCGGGCCACGGCGTCGGTCTGAACGGGGCCCATCAGGTTTGCACTCAAATCGTTGCGGCCGGTGGCTTCGACGAGCTTGGCCTCGCCGCCGATAAGCCCGCCGAGTGAGCGCAGCGGATTTGCGAGGGGGGCCGTGGTCTCCTCGCGCATGACGTCGAGCACGCGGCGCATGGCGGCGACGGCGTGGGCCTCGCCGGTTAGACGCGCCTCGCGAACAGCCATGACGGCGCCGATGCTGAGCCCCAGTTCCTCACACGCATCGAGCAGCTGCTCGCCGTCGTCGAAGATTTCCTTGGCCGAGACGCCGGGGGAGAGCGATGATGCCGAGCCGGGGAGCTCAATAAAGGTGGCGTAGCCGACGTTGTCGAGTTTGCGCACCATGGGGATGACGGTGTCGTCGGGTGTGCCGTCGGTCTCAAAGACGGAGTACGCCTGGCCGCCCACTTCGGTGCGGTAGGTGCGGCAGAAGGCAATGTTTACGTGGGCGTAGGCGAGCAGGTTGGTGAGCGCGGCGAGTACACCGGGGACGTCCTTGTGCGCCACGAAGAGCGTGGAATACATGCCCGAGATGTCGACGCCGACGCCGTTAATGCGGCTGATGCGCATCTTGCCGCCGCCCAGGCTCTCGCCGCGAACCTGTGCCGTGGCGCCCGTGTCGTCGACCATGTCGATGTCGACGGTATTGGGGTGGATGGAGGCGTCGTCGCCCTTGATGTTAAATTGATATTCGAGGCCCTGCTCGCTTGCGAGGTTGAAGGCCTGCTTGATGTTCTCGTCATCGGTGTCGAGGCCCAGGATGCCCGCGACGAGCGCACGGTCGGTGCCGTGGCCGCGGTAGGTGTGGGCAAAGGAGTTCCAAAGGCCAAAGGTCACCTTGGTGATGCGCCCTTCCAGCAGGCTGGCGGCAACCTGGGCGCAGCGCAGGGCGCCGGCGGTGTGCGAAGAGCTGGGGCCGACCATGATGGGGCCCAAGATCTCGAATGCCGAGGTCGTAGCTAGTGTTTGCGGCTTGCCTGCCATGGCTGCTCCTTTGCCTTGTCTCGTCGTCCCGAGGGGCGGGGCATACTCTGTCCCGCCGTTCCGAGGGCTTTAGTATTTGGTCGCCTGCTCGGACAGTCCTGCTCGCACGGAGGCCACATTAAGTGGCCTCCGGCTCGTGCGGAACTCGCGATCGACCAAATACTAAAGCCCTCGGAACTTAGGATACATGGTTGGAGTCGCTCTGCTGCAAAATTTATCGGCCTGTGTCCTATTCCATGTCCCAGGTCGGCTCATCTTCACCACCGTATAAATAAAAAAGAAGTACCGGTTGGAGCCGGTACTTCTTTTGGTGCGTTGTTATTTGACTGTAGCTTTTCTCGTTGGCTTACAGGCCGCAGGCTGCTTTGAGTTGTTTGACTCGATCGGTCTTCTCCCAGGTGAAGTCGGGGTCTTCGCGGCCAAAGTGACCGTAGGCTGC
The DNA here is from genome assembly GCA_902493125.1 of uncultured Collinsella sp. Lineage (GTDB taxonomy): Bacteria > Actinomycetota > Coriobacteriia > Coriobacteriales > Coriobacteriaceae > Collinsella. Next base: position 7,689 of record CABUOF010000063.1, read on the forward strand.
CGTCTTCTCGTAGATGGGGCGGCGCAGGTCCAGGTCGCGGATGATGGCGCCCGGGCGCAGGTCGAAGGTCTTCTCTACGGCTTCAACGATCTTGTCCTCGGCAACATGTGCGGTACCGAAGGTGTCGACCATGATTGAGAGGGGCTTGGAAACGCCGATGGCGTAGGCAAGCTCGACTTCGCAGCGGTCGGCTAGGCCGGCGGCGACCACGTTCTTGGCGACCCAGCGCGCGGCATACGCGGCGGAGCGGTCGACCTTGGTGCAGTCCTTGCCGCTAAAGGCACCGCCGCCGTGACGGCCGTAGCCGCCGTAGGTGTCGACGATGATCTTGCGGCCGGTGAGGCCCGTGTCGCCCATGGGGCCGCCCACGACAAAGCGACCGGTGGGGTTCACGTAGATGTCCGCGTTGTCCCACGGCATGTTCTCGGCGGCCATGACCGGGGTGATGACGTGCTCGATGAGGTCGGCCTTGATCTTGCCCATGTCCTCGATCTCGGCGGCGTGCTGCGTGGAGATGACGATGGTCGTGACCTCGACGGGCTTGCCTTCCTCGTAGCGCACGGTGACCTGGGTCTTGCCGTCGGGACGCAGATAGGCGAGGGTGCCGTCGTGGCGCACGGCAGCCAGGCGCTCGGCCAGGCGGCTTGCCAGGTAGTGCGGCATGGGCATGAGGGTCTTGGTCTCGTTGGAGGCATAACCAAACATCATGCCCTGGTCGCCGGCACCGATCAGGTCGATCGGGTCGGTTGTAGCGCCGGTCTGGGTCTCGAAGGACTCGTCGACGCCCTGGGCGATATCGGGCGACTGCTCGTGGATGAGGCTCATAACGCCGCAGGTATCGCAGTCAAAACCGAACTTGGCACGGTTGTAGCCGATGCGGCGGATAACGCCGCGAGCGATTTCCTGCACGTCGACGTAGGCCTGGGTGCGAATCTCGCCGGCGACGATGACGGTGCCGGTGGTCACGAGGGTCTCGCAGGCGCAGCGGACGTTCTCCACGTTGGCAGGCACGCCGTTGGGGGCGATGTAGCCCTGCTCCTGCAGCTCTATTTCTTTGGCGAGGATTGCGTCGAGGACGGCATCGCTGATCTGGTCGGCGATCTTATCGGGATGACCTTCGGTCACCGACTCCGACGTAAATACGAAGGACCCGTGTTGGGGCGGGATGGAACGAAGTTCTTCTGACATGATAGTCCTTTCAAAAACGTGTCCCGGCGACCGTTACCATTCCGCCGGGCTCTCTATGCAAGGGCACATCATAGCGCGTAATTCAAACATTCACACCCTTTCCGCACCTACTCATTGGGGGCAGACTTAAACCGGGCAGACTTAAATGACCAGCCTTCCTAAGTGTCGACAGGTTGCCCAATGACTACTCATTTAAGTCTGTCCCCAATGAGTGGGTCGGTGCCCTTTGTGCGGAGGTTGATTTATTGCTTTATACTGATGCGGTTAGACATCCATCCTGCAATCGAGGAGATTTCCATGGCATCAGACGTTCGCGTCCGCTTTGCACCCTCACCGACGGGCAAGCTGCACATCGGCGGCGCCCGCACCGCTATCTATAACTGGGCTTTTGCCCGCGCAAACGGCGGCACGTTCATCCTGCGTATCGACGACACCGACCCCACCCGTTCCACCGACGAGAACACGCAGATCATCCTGCGCGCCATGCGTTGGCTGGGCCTTGACTGGGACGAAGGCCCCGAGGTGGGCGGCGACTTTGGCCCCTATGCCCAGACCGAGCGCCTGGACCTGTATAAGCAGGCCGCCCAGAAGCTCTGGGACGAGGGCAAGGCCTATCCCTGCTTCTGCACTAAGGAGCAGCTCGACGCCGATCGCAAGGCCGCACAGGAGCGCAAGGATCCATTCCAGGGCTATCAGCGCCGCTGTCGCGATCTGGACCCCGAGGAGGCACGCCGTCGCATCAAGGCCGGCGAGCCCTACGTCCTGCGCATCAAGGTTCCCGAGGACCGCGGTGACGTCGTCATCCACGACGCCGTCCACGGCGAGGTGACCTTCGACGCCAAGGAGCTCGACGACTTTGTCATCTTCCGCTCCGACGGCACGCCCACGTACAACTTCGCGACCGTCGTCGATGACGCCATGATGAAGATCACCCATGTCATCCGCGGCGACGACCACCTTTCCAACACCCCGCGCCAGGTCATGGTCTACGAGGCCCTCGGTGCTCCCGTGCCCACGTTCGCCCACATTTCCATGATCTTGGGAGCCGACGGCAAGAAGCTCTCCAAGCGTCACGGCGCCACCTCGGTGGAGGAGTACCGCGACGCCGGCTACCTGTCCGACGCGTTCGTCAACTATCTGGCGCTGCTCGGCTGGTCGCTCGACGGCGAGACCACGATCATCCCGCGCGATGTCCTGGCCAGCAAGTTCTCACTCGACCGCATCTCCAAGAACCCGGCGACCTTCGATCCCAAAAAGCTCGATTGGGTCAATGCCGAGTACATCAACGGCATGTCCGACGCTCGGTTTGCCGACGAGATCATGGTCCCCGAGCTGCACGAGGCGGGTCTCATCGAGGGTAATGTCGAGTACGGCGAGGATTGGATCGACGCGCTTGCCGCCATCGTCAAGCCGCGCACCAAGATGCCGGCCGACGCCGTGACCGTTGCCGCCCCCATCTTCGCTACGGCCGAGACGCTCGAGTATGACGAGAAGTCCGTCAACAAGGGCCTGGCCAAGGAGGGCATGGGCGCCATTCTGGATGCCGCCAAGGCCGCGCTCGAGGGTGTTACCGAGTGGACGGCCGCCAACATCGACGCCGCGCTCGAGCCGCTGCCCGAGCAGATGGACCTCAAGAAGCGCGTGGTGTTCCAGGCCGTGCGCGTTGCCGTCTGCGGCAACATGGTGAGCCCCCCGCTGGGTGAGACCATGGCGCTCGTCGGACGCGACGACTGCCTGGCGCGTATCGATCGCGCCCGCACGATGGCGCTGTAACAGTCGCGCAAACGTATGTATCCGAGCCCCGCTCACCACGAGTGGGGCTCTTGTTTCTGTAGACGTATGGGATAGGAGGTGCTGGTGCCATGGCCGAGCAACTTTCGCTGTTTGGTTCGCCGGAACCGGAGGAGACTCCGGCGGCGCCGGCATCCGCTGCCGCCCCGGCGCAGCCCGAGCCAACACCCGAACCCGTCGCCGCCTACGCGAGCGTGGTCCTCGACATCCCGACCCGTGCACTGTCCGAGCCGTTTGCCTACGGCATTCCGCAGTCCCTCGCCAACGAGGCCCAGGTCGGGTCCACCGTCCTGGCCCATTTTGGCAACCGTGCGGCCGCGGGCTATATCGTCGACATCGCGCCCGAGCTGGCCGACCTGCAAGGCAACGACGCTCTCGATCCCGCGCGCATCAAGCCCATCGAAGCCATCCTCAGCAAACCGCTCTTTACCGCCGAGGCTGCCCGTATCGCACGCTGGATGAGCCGCGAGTACGTCGCAACGCTTTCCGAGTGCCTGCGTTTGTTCTTGCCCCCGGGTGGAAGCCCGCGCGTGGTCAAGGGCGATGACGGCGCATGGTCGGTTGAGCGCCCCGCCGTCAAGCCTATCCAAAACCGCTGGGTCATGCTCACGCCCGAGGG
>CABUOF010000064.1 GCA_902493125.1 uncultured Collinsella sp.
GATATGCGACAGGCGCACCGCGAGCGGGCTGCCCGCGCTGGTCTCGATGCAGCCATAGGCACGGCAGCGAACCTCGCCACGCCGCTCCTCGATAATCCCCCAACCCGTATGAGCCAAACCGGGGTCGATGCCCAAGATAACCAAGCCGACCTCCCCTCGTCACCAGCACAGCACAAGGCAAGGCCCCGCACATCATTCACGAACGTCTGTTCTAGAATAACACAACGGGGCCAAGATACTTTGTTGAAGTGTCGGGGTTGAAAGCGAATCCAATCCCAGAGTTAGTTTTGAGAGAAAAAGGGGAACTGCCTTGGATCCACCGGCGGATGCGGCATCGGGCCACCCTGGGGACTACCTTGCGAGCCGCCCTGACCGCCCATCATCTTATCGATGGCGTCCTGAACCTCGCCCTCGAACTTTTTCATTCCCTCGTGCAAACGACGCTGACCGTCCTCAGAGCGCAGCTCCTCCATCTGCTCGGGCGAAATACCCAGTAGCTCGCCCAGCACGCCCATCATCTCGTTTCGCACGCGCTCGCTCGTATCCTCGTCGGCAAAACGGCGCACCTCGGCGCGCGCCAGCGAATCGACCGTCATACGCTCCTTGCCGTTAAGCCCCAGGTCGGACCACGCGAGCATGTACGGCCAGGAGCGCTCGGCAAACGAACGGGACGAGACGATCGGCGCCGTCGGCAACATGCGGCGGGCAGCTTCACCCTGTCGAGCGAGCATCAGGAGCAGCGAGCAGGCCTCAGGCTTGCCAGCGACCATTGGGATGTCGTCGAAGGGACGGTTGCGGTCGACGTGCGCCTCGAGCGCCCCATCGACCTCACCCGGCTCAAGCCCGCCGAGCAGCTGTGCCGCGCGGTCGAGCATATCGACCGGACCGTCGAGCGTCGAGAGCGCCTGCGCCAGCACTCGCTCCATACAATCTTCCACCGCGTTGAGCGTCACGAGCTCTTGGGGCACCACGGCAGACGTGCGGTTGCGCACACGCGCCACAAACTCAAGCGTCGACAGGTACACATCGCCAAAGGGCGCAAAGTCGCCCTGGTAACCGCCGCAAAGCGCCGGCGCCGCCAGCGCATACTCGGTTTTGGACAGCGGGCTCAGCGCCATCGCACCCAGCTCGAGCGCCGTGTCCTCCAGCATGAGGCCCAGCGTGCGCGAGCGCAGACGCTCGGCATCGCCCGCCGACACGTCGCGATCGAGCACACGCGCCGCATCCGGTGCATCGCGCTCGACAGTGCGAATGTGCAAACGCTCGGCGATGGCACGGACGGCGGCACAGCGGGCAGCCTCGGCCTCCTCCTGCGCCGGCGTAAAGATACGGTTGCGCCCCAGCACCAGGCCAATTACGTTACGCGGACCCAGAGCGTCAACGGCCAGCGCCGCCAGCAGGGATGACGGCAGGTCACCCTCGAGTGCCACCACAGCACGCGACGCACCGTGGGCCCGAGCGTTGTCGCGCACGGCGAGCACCAGCGCCTGCCACAACCACTCCTCGGAACGGAACTCGGGCAGTTCGTGATCTTCCAGGGCATCGAGCATCACGCCGCGCTGAATCTCCTGAACCAGCAGGCTCTCCTCAAAACACGGCGCCTGGGCCACCACGCGACCGCAGTCGTCGAGCACAAACGAACCGCCGGTATACACCGACTCGTCATAGGCACCGACCGGCGCCATGCAGGCAAACCACACGCTGCGCTTGGATGCGATCTTGCGGTAGGCGCCGCTGCGAACGGCGGCAATGGCGGCAGTCTCGCGGTCGGTCATGTCAAACGCGTTGAATTGGAAATACGCGATGAGGTCGACGCCGGTCGGCAACATCTCGAGCTCACGGTCCAAGTCAAAAATCACGGCGATGCGCACGCCGTCCACGTCGAACACCGGCGGCGCCCAACGCGTGTCGTTGTTCTCGCCACGCTGCAGGGCAATGCTCGAACGCGCCGGCACCACATGACCGTCCTTGAGCATCATGTAGTCGAGCAGCGGCTGGCCCTCAAACGAAACCGCCGCGGGCACGATGCAGATCATGTCAAGCTCCTGGATACGCTCGGCGACACCAGTCAAACCGGCAAGCACGTCGTGCTCAAAGTCGGCAGCGCCCACCAGGCCACCGGGCATGGCGCCCATAAAGAGCGGAGCCGGAACGCACAGCACGCGCGCCCCGCGCTCGTGGGCCAGACGAGCCTGGTCCTCGATGCGGCCGCAAATGCCCTCAATATCACCCAGGCGCATATCGATCTGTGCAAGCGCGAGCTTCATGGCCCAGCCCTTTCCGTCGTAAACCATCGAAATCGTAGTAAAAGCGCCGGCCGCATAATGCAGCCGGCGCTTGCATGTGCATATGCTAGCTATGATACCCCGAGCGGGGGCGCGCTCCTAGAATGTCGCGGACCACAGCCCGTGCAGGTTGCAGTAGGCATAGACGGTACCGGTCTTGGAGCCGCCCGCAAAAAACGTCGCGGGTTTCATGCCGGGCTCAAGGTAATGAACCTCTAAGCGGCCCTCGGCCTCAAGCGCGATCCACTCAATGTAGTGCTCGGGCAGGCTGGGGTGCTCGACCGAGCCAATGCGTGCGCGAATCACGTGACCGTCACGCTCGGTCTCGACAACAGGCACGTGCTTCTCGTGCGCCGCGTCCTCTGTGTTTGCAGTCAGTTCCGTGCAACCGGCAGGGGTCGCAACGTCGTCGCCAAGGGCGGCGATGAGCTTGCCGTCGGGGTCCTTAAAGAATTTCGCCATGATGTTCTCCTTTGCTGATGTGCCAATGTTCTTGATGGTTCTTATGCCCAAAGGCAGACAAACCATCCACGGCATTGCAAATGAACACATAACGGATTAGGCAAGCGGTCGAGCCAAAATGCGTCGACCGTCCTGCCTACCCCAGCAGCCCCACCCGAGCGGGTTAGCGCCCGTCGCCGCCGAGCAGCGCCAGAACGTCCTCGCGGGTAAACAGCGCCGACGAGATGCCGTCGCCGCCGAGCACGCTGTTGACCAGGTCGCGCTTGGACTCCTGCATCTGCATAATGCGTTCCTCGATCGTGTCCTTGGCGATGAGCTTGTACACGGTCACGGTATGTTGCTGGCCAATACGATGCGCACGGTCGGTCGCTTGGTCCTGCGCCGCCACGTTCCACCACGGGTCGTAGTGAATGACCACGTCGGCCGCCGTCAGGTTCAGGCCCACGCCGCCCGCCTTGAGCGAAATCAAAAAGATCGGAACCTTGCCCGCTTGGAACTGCGCGACCATCTTGGCGCGGCTCTCCTTAGACGAAGCGCCCGTGAGCTTAAGAAAGGCGATGTCCTCCTTGGACAGTCGCTTGCCAATGATATCGAGCATACCCGTAAACTGGCTGAACAGCAGGATGCGATGCCCGCCGTCGAGTGCGCCGTGCACGAGCTCCATGCACGTATCGAGTTTGGCGCTCCCCGCCTTGTAATCCTCGTAGTGCAGACGCGGGTCGCAGCAGATCTGGCGCAGCTTGGTGAGCTCGGCGAGCACCTTGAGCTTGTCTTTCTTAAACTCGGATGACTCGCGGTGCTGCACCTGTTGGGCGATGCGGTCCTGGTTGGCCAGGTAGAGCTTGCGCTGCTCGCCGGTGAGCTGCGCCATGACCGTATCCTCGATCTTCTCGGGCAGGTCTGCCACCACGTCTTCCTTGACGCGGCGCAGCACAAACGGCGACACGAGCGCCTGCAGGCGAGCGGCGCTGTCGCCCTCGGCGTGCTCGACCGGGCTTTCGAAGCGCTTGGCAAACGACTCGCGCGTGCCAAGTAGGCCCGGCATCAAAAAGTCGAAGATGCTCCAGAGCTCGGACAAGCGGTTTTCGATGGGCGTGCCCGTCAAGGCAAAGCGCACGCCGGCAGGCAGGCGCTTGGCGGCACGCGCTACCTGCGTGAGCGGGTTTTTAATGTACTGGGCCTCGTCGAGCACCACACGGGCAAAGTCCTGCTCGACATACTCGTCGATATCGCGCCGCATAAGGTCATACGACGTCACGACCACGTTATGCTCGGCCACGCCGGCGATCTGCACGCGACGCTGCGCCTTGGTGCCCACAATGGCGCACACATCGAGCGAGGGCGCAAAGCGCTCCAGCTCGGCGGTCCAGTTGTACACAAGCGACGCGGGACACACCACAAGCGTGGGTTTAGTGTCCCCCGCCTCCACGCGCGCCAGGATATGCGCGATCATCTGGAGCGTTTTACCCAGGCCCATATCGTCGGCCAAGATGCCGCCAAGGCTCAGGTGTTCGAGCGAGCCGAGCCACTGGTAGCCGTCGACCTGATAGCCGCGCAGTGTGGCCTTGAGCGAGACCGGCACCGTAAAGTCCATCTTGCCGAGCGTATCCAAGCGCTCGACGGTACGGCGGAACGCGGCGTCACGATCGGCCTCGAGCGCGGGTGTGCGCGCGAGCATGCTATCGACGAACAGGGTGCTCGATGCGGGAAGCAACACGCCGTCGAGCAGGTCGACGGCATCGACGCCCAGGTCCTCGGCGAGGCCAAACGCGGCTCGAGCGCCCTCGTCCAGGCGAATGATGTCGCCGGACGTAAGGCGCGCAAACGTTTGATGGCGCTTGTACGAATCGAGATAGACGGCAAAGTCCGCGGCCGAAAGCCCGCTCGCGCCCAGCTCGACATCGAGCAGATTGCTCTTGACAGTCGCACGAACCGAGAGCTTGGGCGCGGGGCGCACCGAAATCTGGCGCAGGCGGTCGCTGAGCATGACCTCACCCAGCTCGGACAGGGCGGACAGGCCCTCGGTCAGCAGGCAGAACAAGCTCTCGTCATCGCGCTCCTCAAACGCCAGACCGCCCTCGTAAAAGTCGAAATACAGGGCCGCCGTGTCCATAACACGAAACTCTGCCACCTCGTCGCGGGGCGGCACGCCGGGGCGTTGCTCTTCGAAGGGACTGCCCGGAGCGCCCAGGCTAAAGAGATCCGCCGACCAATCGCCGTAGGTAACCGTAATTTTGCAGGTCACGAGCCCATCGTCGACGCCGATTGCCATAGCAAAGCTCGGCTCGGGTGCCACGGTATCGAGCGCGGCGGGCGCGGTGAGGTCGGTGTAGTCGCGCAAAATGGGTAGAGCCATACGACAGAACTCCCCCACCTGGTCGGCAGCGATATGGACTGGCGTGCGACAGGGCAGCAAGCGCGATAGGAACGGCGCTGCATGCTGGGCAAACGCTACATCGGTGCGGCGCGCACGGCGGGTGTCGACCAGATAGGCTACGTCGCCCGAAGCAAAGCAGTATGCATCGGCCGGCAGGCGCAGATCGTAGCTACCACCAGCCGCCGGCGCGATTTTGGCGGCAAGGAGCGGTGGGCGCTTAGACAGCGCCTCGTCCTCCCCTTCCGGAGGCATCTCAACCGCCACGTCATAGGTGCGATGCGTCGTCATCCCCCGCGACCAGGCGGGCTCAAAGGAGATGGTCTGGCCGCGCAGCAGGTCCAGCACATATACGATGCTATGCTCGGACAGCGGCAACTGACGCTCGGCGACAAAACCGCTGCGGGCAAAGTCGTACGACGCCGAACGCGAGCTTGTGATGTCATCGAGATAGGCAACTGTCGTCACAACAAGGTTGAGCAGCTTTGTCGACACGTCTTCAAAGGCTTCGGGCGTATGGACAAACGTGAGCTTCTTGCCGTACGAGAAGGTGCCGCCGCGCACGTAGGCATCGGCCATGCCGTCGATATCCTTGACCACGTAGGACACCGAACCGCAGCGAATGCGGAACTCGAGCGCCCAGCTAAAGCGGTCGGCGAACAGCGGATTGTAGTACGGCACCAACGAGGGCTCCAACGCCGCTTTGGGGGCGTCGGGATCAACGGCACCGGCAAGCTTGCGGCGCATGCTCGCCAGCTCATCCATGCGTGCGTCCGAAAGATCAGAGAGCGCCGCCATGAGGCTCGGGCTCGTGGGGACGGGCGCCGGGAAGGGAAAGTTGGGGTTGACGGCCGGCGCTTTGGGCGCGGTGCGCGCGGGCTGTTTCGGCTGCGCCGTAAACGTGCGGACCGGCGTGCGCAAACCCTCGACGGGCTCAATGCCGCTGGCGTCCAGGTATGCCAGCGCTGTGGCGATGGCGTGCTTGCACATGCCGGGGTAACGATAGGCAGCGGGACAATCGCAGTCGTAGTCGATTACCTCGTGCTCGTCCATGTCGAGCGCCACGTGCGTCTTGTACAGGTCGCCGCGCGAACCGCGCACCGAGCCCTCAACCGTCACGTTTTTGGAGAAGCGCGAGCCGCTGTCCTCAAACGACAGCACGGCGCCGTTGAGCATGAGCGAGCGGCCCTTCATAAAGGTGCCGCTCAGCGCCGCCTCTTTCCGGAGCGCCTGCACAAACGTCCCCTGCGCCATCACTTCCTCCAATCTCACCCGGGGTAGCTTAGATAACCGTCACGCGGCCCTGGTTACCCACAATCGCCTTTGCCTCTGCCAGCAGCGGAATCGAGCGTGCGTTGACCTTGGCCGGTACCTCGGCACGCAGCACGCGCCCGTCGACTTGCTCAATAAAGATCTCCACGCGGTCGCCGCCCGGGTTGGTGGTGAGCACCGTGGCCAGGCGCGCCATATTGCCCTGGCTAAAGCGGCTGTTGGGCACCATGACCTCAAACACCTTGGGCTTGTTGTTCTCCTCGTTGAGCTCCAGCGGCACGATCTCCTGCGCGATGATCTGGTCGCCGCGGTCCGAGCGCTCGAGCTTGCCCTTGATGCGCACAAAGGCGTCGGACAGCTGCGCGCCGGTCTCGGGATCGACCTCGCCGTACAGATACCCCTCGGCCTCTTTATAGGTCTTGGGGAATACGACGACGGTGGCCTCGCCTTCCATGTCCTCGAGCTGCACGATGCCCATGGGGTCGCCGTTTTTGGTCACGCGTTTGGACACGCTCGAGACCATGCCGGCCCACCACAGTGCCTTGCCCTCGGGGATCTCCTGGTTGATGGTGCCTCCCGTGGGGTTTTGCACTTCGTAGCCGGTATCGATCTGCGAGAACGAAAAGTCGCGCGCTTTGCTGAGCGCATACTCAAACGGGCGCAGCGGATGGTCCGAGACATAGATGCCCAGAACCTCCTTCTCCTGGCTCAGCTTGAGGTGGCGGTCCCATTCCTGGCCGTCCGGATCGGGCACGCTGACCTCGAAACCCGAGCCCTCAACATCACCAAACATGTCGAAGAACGAAGTCTGGCCGCTCGCGCGGTCCTTCTGGCGCTTTATCGCGGCGTCGATGATGTTCTCGGGGTTGTTCTTGTCCACAAAGTGCATCATCTGGCGGCGCGGATAGCCCGTGGAGTCGAAGGCACCTGCCTTGATCAGCGATTCGATCACGCGGCGGTTGGCCTGGCTCGAGTCCACGCGCTCAACAAAGTCGTGCAGCGTCTTAAACGGACCGCCTGCCTCGCGCTCAGCGATAATCGCCTGCGCCACGCCGGTGCCCACGCCTCGAATACCGGCCAGACCAAAGCGCACGCCCTCCTTGGTAGCCGTGAACTCGGTGCCGGACTCGTTGACATCTGGCGACAGCACGGGGATGCCGTCGTGACGGCACGCCGAGACGTAGTGCACGATCTTGTCGGTCTTGCCCGTATAGGACGTCAGAACGGCCGCCATGTACTCGTGTGGATAGTGCGCCTTGAGCCACGCCGTCTGCATAACCAGGATGGCGTAGCCGGCGGAGTGCGACTTGTTGAAGGCGTAAGATGCGAACTCGAGAACATCGTCCCAAATCTTCTGGGCGACCTCGCGCGTGTAGTTGTTCTTGATAGCGCCGTTCATCCAGTGGTCGTAGGTGGTCTCGTCCGAGCCATCCTCCCAGTGGAGCACCGTCGACGTGAGCAGCTTAATCTTTTTCTTAGCCACGGGCTTACGGATACGCGAGTCCGATTCGCCCTTGGAGAAGCCGCACATCTCGACGGAGATGAGCATAACCTGCTCCTGGTAGACCATGGTGCCGTAGGTTTCACCCAGGATGTCGTCCAGACGGTCGTCGTAGGAGACGGCCGGCTCCTTGCCGTTCATACGGTTGATGTAGGACGAGACCATGCCGGCGCCCAGCGGGCCCGGGCGGTACAGGGCGATCAATGCCACGACGTGCTTGTACTCGGTGGGCTTCATGTTCTTGATCGTGGCCGTCATGCCGGCGGACTCGACCTGGAAGACGCCGGCGGTATGACCGGAGCCCATGAGCTTAAAGATCTCGGGATCGTCAAAGGGAATCTCTTCCTCTTTGATGTCGATGCCGAAGTTCTTCTTGATGTTTGCTTTGGCCTTGGAGATAACCGTCAGCGTACGCAGGCCCAGGAAGTCCATCTTGAGCAGGCCCATGTCGGCAACGGTATGGCCCTCGTACTGGGTAATCTCGACGCCGCCCTTAGTATCGAGCTTGGTGGGCACGTGCTCGTTGACGGGGTCGCGGCAGATCAGAACGGCGCACGCGTGCACACCCTCGCCACGGGTGAGGCCCTCAATCGAGAGCGCCGTGTCGATGATGCGGCGGGCGTCGTCGTCCTTTTTATAGGCCTCGGCAAAATCGGGGTTAAACAAATCCTCTTTGCCGGGTTGTTTGTCGAGCACCTGCTTGAGCTTGACCTTGGGGTCGCTCGAGACCATCTTGGACAGGCGCTGGCCCATGTAGACCGGGTAGTCTAGGACGCGCGCGGCGTCGTTAATGGCCTGCTTGGCCTTAATGGTCGAGTAGGTGATGACGTGGGTGACCTTCTCGGGGCCGTAGAGCTGGCGAACGTGCTCCACGACCTCGAGGCGCCGCTCATCGTCGAAGTCCATATCGATATCGGGCATCTCGGTACGCTGCGGGGACAGGAACCTCTCGAACATCAGGCCGTTCTCGAGCGGGTCGAACGCGGTGATGTTCATGGCGTAGGCGACGATAGCGCCGGCGGCCGAGCCACGGCCGGGGCCGACGCCGATGCCGTTGTCCTTGGCCCATTGCACGTACTCGGCGACGATCAAGAAGTAGGCGGCAAATCCCTTGTCGCAGATGACCTTGTATTCGTACTCAAAGCGCTCTTTGATGTTGACGCCACCGATCTCGCGCGTGGCCCAGTCGTCACCGTAGTGCTGGCGCAGGCCCTTCTCGCACTCGCGGCGGAACTGGCTCTCGTGCGTCTCGCCGGGATCGAGCAGCGGGAAGCGCGGCAGGATGATGGAGTCCCAGTCGAGCTCCACGTAGCACTTGTCGGCGATCTCGAGCGTGTTGTCGCAGGCCTCGGGGCAATACGGGAACATCGCCCGCATCTCCTCCTCGGTCTTCATGTAAAACTCCGAGCCGGTCATACGCATGCGGTTGGGGTCGTCGACCTTGGCGTTCATACCGATGCACATGATGACGTCCTGCACGGGGGCGTCCTCGCGGCGCAGGTAATGGAAGTCGTTGGTGGCGATGACCTTGACACCCACCTGCTTGGCGATATCGATGAGCGTGCGGTCCATCTGCTCGTCGGTCAGGCCGTTGTCGGTGGTAATGCCGTGTTCCTGGATCTCGATATAAAAGTCGCCGGGGTCGAAGGTGTCGCGGAAGGTCTCGGCCCATTTGATGGCACCCTCCATGTCACCGCGGTCGATGTATTTGGGGATGATGCCCGCGATACAGGCACTGGTGCAAATCATGCCCTTGGCGTGGCGGCGCAGGTTGTCGAGCGTCACGCGGGGCTTATAGTAAAAGCCCTGCACGGCGGCCTCGGAGACCGTCTGCATCAGGTTGACGTAGCCCTCCTGGTCCTTGGCCAGAAGGATCATATGGTAGAGCTCGGGCTTGTGGTCGCGGGCAAGGGTCTCGTCCGGCGTAAAGTAGACCTCACACCCAAAGATGGGTTTGATGACCAGGGGCGGCTTGAGCTCGTCGATGTTGCCCTTCTCGTCCCACATGGCCATGTCCTTCACATACTGGGCATGCTCGCGCGGGTTTGCCTCGGGATCGGGCTCCACCAGCTCGTCGCGGCGGTCCTTTTCCAAGAAGGCCTTGTCGTGGCTCCAGGTTTTGTACTCGGGCGTGTTGTGATTGACGGCGTCGCAGGCCAGCGCCAGGTCGGGTACGCCGTACATGTAGCCGTGGTCGGTAATGGCCACGGCGGGCATGCCAAGCTCAACGGCACGGTTGACCATATCCTGGATACGGGTTGCGCCGTCAAGCATGGAGAAAACAGTGTGATTGTGCAGATGGACGAATGCCATGTGATGAGCTCCGATGCGGGTTCGTGTTCTGACTGAACGATTTTACCCCACGGCACGGACAGCACCCGAACCTAGCCAAACCCACACGGCTCCCCTTGCAGTTGCGGTGAAATAGTTCCCGCTTGGGCCACCTGGGCCGCAATACAGGAACTATTCCACCGCAAGTTATCTGAGGGCTAGAGATTGTAGGTGACTACTTGGGGCTCGGCGGGTTCAACGAAGAGAGTCGGATCGGCCTGTTCCACGCGGACGAACTTGACGGTCACGGCCTCAAAGCCCGCCTTGTGCAGAACATCAGCGTAGACGCGCGCCTGCAGGGCGTGCTTCTCCTGCAGCTGTTCCGGCGTCTCGTCCGGTGTGCCGCCCGTCTTGTAGTCGATGACCAGCGCGCGTGACGAATCCGCCGGGTTCGTCGCCAAAGCGTCGATGGCACCTTCGGCATATGCACCGTAGCGGGCGATGTCCTCGTCCTCGCAGCCCAGCGAAAAGAACGGCACCTCGGCGCGAACGCACGGCCACGCGAGCAGGTCGGCACGAACAGCCGACTTGAGCCAGCGGTCCAGGGCGACATCGAAGCGCCCGCGCTGCTCCGGCGTCAGGCGCCACAGGCGCGCCAGCGCATCGGCACGCGCGGCGGGCAGCGCATCGGCACCCATCTCGATGAGCCACTGGCAGGCAGCGTGGAAGGCCGAGCCCAGCGCCATGGGGTTGCCGGTAGGCTCAACGGCGGCCACGTCTGCATCCGTCATCTCCGAGCCATCCGACTCCGCATCATCGCCAGCCTCGTCCATGGGAACACGAGCCTCGGCGGCACGGTCTTCCGTCTCGGCATGGAGTGCCGCGGCAATTGACGAGTAGCTATACGAGTCACGCATCGGATACGGACAGATGCCCATGCGCACG
>CABUOF010000065.1 GCA_902493125.1 uncultured Collinsella sp.
CCCCATAGTTGACGCAGGCCGCGCCGCCGAAGGCCAGGCGCAAGGTTTTCGTAGATTCCGCACGAGCCGAAGAGCACTTAATGTGCTCTTCGTGCGAGCCAGGACTTGACCGAGCGAAAACCTTGCGCCTGGCCTTCGGCGGCGCGGCCGGATGGTGGAATTGTGTACAGCCCGGTTTTCCGTTGACCGACGCCGGGGTCCCCGCCATAATACTTTCGGTTCACGCACGAATCCGCTGCCAGAGACAGCCGGCGCAAACGGGCATTGCCCGCGAGCTTAATGGGATATCCCGCCAGCCGAGGTGGTCGAGTAGATATGTCTTCTCGCCCCCGTCGCTCATGCAGCGCGGGGGCTTTCTTTTTGGACATGCCCCCGTCACGTCCTTGTGGCGGACCGTGCCCGGAAAGAATTCGAGGAGGTGTAATTCATGCCCCAGCAGTACAAAATCGACAAGGTTGCAGAGATCGAGTCCCGTATCGCCGAGAACGCCGGTCTGTTCGTCGTCAACTACAACGGTCTGACGGTTAAGCAGGCTCAGGAGCTGCGTCATCAGCTTCGCGAGTGCGGCGCCGAGATGAAGGTCTACAAGAACAACCTGGTCAAGATCGCCCTCAAGAACCAGGAGCAGCCCGAGCTCGACGAGATTCTCGCCGGCCCCGTCGCTTATGTGTTCTACGAGTCCGAGCCGGTCGAGGCCGCTAAGGCCCTTAAGGACTTCTCCGCTAAGTCCAAGGGCGTCCTTGAGATCAAGGGCGGTATCTCCGACGGCAAGGCCGTTTCCGCTGATGATGTTAAGGCTATCGCCGAGCTGCCCACCAAGGATCAGCTTCTCGGCCAGATCGCCGGTCTCATCTCCGGTTTCGCTCGCGACATCGCTGTCTGCGTCAACGGCGTTTCCTCTGGTCTCGCTCGTTCGATCCAGCAGGTCTCCGAGCAGAAGGCAGCCTAGTCGCTGTTTTCACCCGCGGCGGCAACGCCGCACCCCTGGCGCATTCGCGCCGTGTTTTAACTGATCTCCGTGCACAGACACGGAAACCGAAAGGACTTAGAAATGGCTAAGCTTACCACCGATGAGATCATCGATGCTCTTAAGGAAATGACCCTTCTCGAGGCTTCCGAGCTCGTTAAGGCTATCGAGGACACCTTCGGCGTTTCCGCCGCTGCTCCTGCCGCTGTTGTCGCCGCTCCCGCTGCTGGCGCTGCTGAGGCCGAGGAGAAGACCGAGTTTGACGTCGTGCTCGAGGGCTTCGGCGACAACAAGATCCAGGTCATCAAGGCCGTCCGTGAGCTCACCAACCTTGGCCTGAAGGAGGCCAAGGAGGTCGTCGAGGGCGCTCCCAAGGCTGTTCTCGAGGGTGCCAAGAAGGAGGACGCCGAGGCTGCCAAGGAGAAGCTCGAGGCTGCTGGCGCTGCTGTCACCCTCAAGTAATCAGGCTTTCTCGCCAGATTTCTTTGCAGACGGGGTTCGCATTGCGAGCCCCGTCTTTTTTGTTTTTCGGTCCCTCGGCATCGGTAGCTCAAACTGCCATGTTCTGTGATTTGCGTCGTATCGGGTACCTTGCCGTTGGGCAATAAAATTGCACCATTCGAGCAATAATTTGCGTTGACCTGCTGAAGAATTGTCTCTGCCTTGTAGCGACATATAGTTCCAGCGGTAAGATGCTTGGGTATCGCAATTTGGTCTGCGGCCGTGCGCCGCACGCATGGGGCGCTTTTGCGCCTGCGAAAGGATCTTTGAATAACATGAAGGCAATCATCCCCGCCGCCGGTCTTGGCACGCGTTTTCTGCCTGGCACCAAGTGCACGCCCAAAGAGATGCTGCCGGTGCTCGACAAGCCCGTCATTCAGTACGTCGTCGAGGAGGCGCTCGACCCCGAGGAAGTCGACGACGCCATCATCGTTACATCTCCCGGTAAGCCCGAGCTACTGAACTACTTCCAGCCCGATCGCTCGCTCGAGAACCTGCTGCGCGAGCGCGGCAAGAACGCCTATGCCGATGCCGTCGCCCACGCTGGCGGTATGCCGGTCGACTTCCGTTATCAGTACGAGCCCAAGGGCCTCGGCCATGCTATCCGCTCTGCTGCCGACGCCGTGGCAGGGGAGAACTTCCTGGTTCTTCTGGGCGACTACGTTGTGCCTAATCGCGACATCTGCGACAAGATGCTCGCCGTTTCCAAGGAGCACGGTGGAGCTTCGGTTATCGCCGTCGCTGCTTGCTCGCCCGAGGAAGTCAGCCGCTACGGCGTTATCGCCGGCGAGCGCGTCGGTTCGCTCGAGGGCGCCGAGGACGTTGCCGATGCAGAGCCGGGCGCTGTCTGGCGCATCGGCGGTCTGGTCGAGAAGCCCGCTCCCGAGGCGGCTCCGTCCAACCTGTACATTGTCGGCCGTTATCTGCTGAGCCCGCTGGTCATGGACCTGCTCGCTGATCAGCAGGCCGGCAAGGGCGGCGAGATTCAGCTTACCGACGCCATGGCCCGCTCGCTCGACCGCGAGGCCATGTACGCGGTCGTCATCGACCCGCTGTCGGGCTACGACACCGGCACTCCCTCTGGCTGGATGGCCACCAACGCTCTCATGGCTGCAAGCGATCCTCGCTTTGCAAGCGCCTTCTGGGACGCCATCGACGAGCGCGGCGGCTTGATGCGCAAGTAAGCCTTCGGACATCGACATTTACGGGCGCGGACCTCGGTTCGCGCCCGTTTTTTATAAGAGCTGCGATTGCCGGCTCTCTGTTCACAGAAAATATATGAACAGATGTTCGGTATACCACTATCTACCTGTGTGTTTTCTGTCGAAAAACTTTGCTACTCCAAAAACTCAATCGCGTCAAGGCTTTTCTTGCCCAACGGTCGGTACCTGATAAACTATTAGGTTGCGATAACTGGCGAAGCTATGCCTCGCCAACCCACCGAGCATTTCCGTGAAGGAGGAAAAACCTGGTGACCTACGCATACACTGCCACTGAGCGCAAGCGCGTCAGCTTCGGGAAAATCCCGGAGGCCATGGAGCTCCCCAACCTTATCTCTGTTCAAAGGGAATCCTTTGAGCGTTTTAAGGACGAGGGCCTTCGTGAGGCGTTCAAGGAATCCAGCCCCATCCAGAGCCAGAACCATGTTCTCGAGGTTACCTTCGGCGAGCATCAGTTCGGCGACCCCGCGCACACCGTCGAGGAGTGCCGCGAGAAGGATATGACCTATCAGGCTCCGCTTCTGACCGACGTCCGTCTCACCAACAAGGAGACCGGCGAGATCAAGGAGCAGCTCGTCTTTATGGGCGACTTCCCCATGATGACCGATCAGGGCACCTTCATCATCAACGGTACCGAGCGTATCGTCGTCTCGCAGCTCGTCCGCTCCCCGGGCGTGTACTACAGCTCCGAGATGGATTCGGGCAAGCAGATCTACAAGGCCCAGATCATCCCGTCCCGCGGTGCCTGGCTTGAGTTTGAGGTCGACAAGCGCGACCAGCTCATGGTCTCCATTGACCGTAAGCGCAAGCAGAGCGCCACGATGTTCCTGCGCGCCCTTGGCATCGCTGTCACCAACGACGACATCATCGAGCTGCTCGGCAACTCCGATGTGATCAAGCGCACCCTCGAGCGCGATACCGCCCTCACCCGCGAGGATGCCCTTATCGAGATCTACCGTCGCCTGCGCCCGGGAGAGCCTCCCACCGTGGACGCTTCCCGCAGCCTGCTCGAGGGCCTGCTCTTCAACCCGCAGCGCTACGATCTGGCCCGCGTCGGTCGTTACAAGGTCAACAAGAAGCTCAACCTCACCACCGAGGAAGAGGTCACGGTGCTCACCGACGAGGATATCGTCGCGACGCTGCGCTACCTGCTGTCCCTCGCTGCCGGCGAGCAGGGCTTCAAGGTCGACGACATCGACCACTTTGGCAACCGCCGCATCCGTACCGTCGGCGAGCTCGTCGCCAACCAGTTCCGTATCGGCATGAGCCGTATGGAGCGCGTCGTCCGTGAGCGCATGAGCTCCCAGGACATCGACGAGATCACCCCGCAGTCGCTCATCAACATCCGCCCGATCGTGGCCTCCATCAAGGAGTTCTTCGGTTCCTCGCAGCTCTCGCAGTTCATGGACCAGGCGAACCCCCTGACCGGTCTGACCCACAAGCGCCGTCTGTCCGCACTCGGCCCTGGCGGTCTTGCCGGCCACAAGTCCGGCTCCAGCCGCCGCACCAACGTGCCGACGGCCGTCCGCGACGTTCACAACTCGCACTACAGCCGCATGTGCCCGATCGAGACCCCCGAAGGCCCCAACATCGGCCTGATCGGCTCGCTCGCCCTCTACGCCCGCGTCAACGAGTACGGCTTCATCGAGGCCCCGTTCCGCCGCGTCGAGAACGGCGTTGCCACCGATCAGATCGACTGGATGACCGCTGACGAGGAAGAGAAGCACGTCATCGCGCCGGCCAACACGCCGCTCGATCCCAAGACCAACGAGTTCATCACGACCGATGCCGAGGGCAAGATCGTCCGTCCGCACACCGTGATCGCCCGTACCCGCGACTTCGACGGCTCCTTCGGCGCTCCCGCCGACGTGCCCGTCGAGGACGTCGACTACATGGACGTCTCACCGCGTCAGATGCTCTCCGTCGCAGCCACGCTGATTCCGTTCCTGGAGCACGACGACGCCAAGCGTACGCTGATGGGCGCTAACATGCAGCGTCAGGCCGTGCCGCTGGTTCACCCCGCCGCTCCCTATGTCGGTACCGGCATGGAGCGTCGCGCCGCTCTGGACTCCGGCGAGGTCACCCTGGCCAAGAACGCCGGTGAGGTCATCTTTGCCGACGCCGCCAAGATCATCGTCAAGCATGCCGGTGGCATGGATGAGTATCATCTGGCCAAGTATCAGCGCTCCAACCAGTCCACCTGCATCAACCACCGTCCGCTCGTTCGCGTCGGTGACACCGTTGAGCAGGGCGAGCCTCTGGCCGACGGTCCTTCGACCGATCACGGCGAGCTCGCACTGGGTCAGAACCTCACCGTGGCCTACATGCCGTGGGAAGGCTTTAACTACGAGGACGGTATCGTCGTGTCCGAGCGCCTGGTGGCCGAGGACCTGCTGACGACCATCAACATCACCCGTCACGAGATCGACGCCCGCGACACCAAGCTCGGCCCCGAGGAGATCACCCGCGAGATCCCGAACCTCTCCGAGGACATGCTTGCCAACCTCGACGAGGACGGCATCATCCGCATCGGCGCCGAGGTCGGCCCTGGCGACATCCTGGTCGGCAAGGTTACCCCCAAGGGCGAGAGCGCTCTGACCGCCGAGGAGCGCCTGCTGCGCGCCATCTTCGGTGCCAAGGCCCACGACGTCCGCGACACCTCCCTTAAGATGCCTCACGGCGCTTACGGCCGCGTCATCGACGTCGTCCGCTTTAGCCGCGAGAACGGCGACGACCTGGCCCCCGGCGTCAACGAGCAGGTGCGCGTCTACGTCGCCCAGCGTCGTAAGATTCAGCAGGGCGATAAGATCGCCGGCCGCCACGGCAACAAGGGTGTTATCTGTAACGTTCTGCCGGTCGAGGACATGCCCTACATGGCTGACGGTACCCCGATCGACGTTATCCTCAACCCGCTGGGTGTTCCTTCGCGTATGAACGTCGGCCAGCTGCTCGAGTGCCACCTTGGCTGGGCTGCCGCCTGCGGTTGGGATACCGAGCAGGCCGACTCCGACAAGTACGTCCCCGGTCCGTTCTTCACCGCGACGCCCGTCTTCGACGGCGCCAAGGAGGACGAGATCGCCGAGGTCATCCGTCGTGCCAACAAGAACATGCTCAACAAGGCCACCGCTGCCTTTGGCGATCACATGCGCCCCGAGTTCGTCACCCAGCTTGACGAGCGCGGCAAGACCCGCCTGTTCGACGGCCGCACCGGCGAGGAGTTCCGCGAGCCCATTACCGTGGGTACGTCCTACATCCTCAAGCTCGGCCACATGGTCGACGACAAGATCCACGCCCGTTCGACCGGCCCTTACAGCCTGGTTACCCAGCAGCCCCTGGGCGGCAAGGCTCAGTTCGGCGGCCAGCGCTTCGGCGAGATGGAAGTTTGGGCACTGTATGCTTACGGTGCTTCCAACGTCCTGCAGGAGATCCTGACCGTCAAGTCCGACGATACCGTGGGCCGCGTCAAGACCTACGAGTCCATCGTCAAGGGCGAGAACGTTCCTGTCCCGGGTATCCCCGAGTCCTTCAAGGTTCTCGTCAAGGAGATTCGCTCCCTCGCACTGGACATCGAGCCCATGCACGATGCCGACGAGGACGCCTCCGCCCCTGTGACCGCCGAGGAGACCTCCGCTCTCGACGACCTGGCTGCGCTCGCCGGCGTTGACGCCGACGTCGAGGCCGAGGATGCCGAGACCGCCGAGGCACCCGAGGCTGTCGCCGCCACGACCACTGATAAGGAGTAGTTGACTGTGGCAGATTTCGAAGCTACTGATTTTGACTCGGTAAAGATCTCCCTTGCCTCCGCCGACCAGATCCGTTCCTGGTCGCACGGTGAGGTCAAGAAGCCGGAGACCATCAATTACCGTACCCTCAAGCCCGAGAAGGACGGCCTGTTCTGCGAGAAGATCTTCGGTCCCG
This sequence comes from uncultured Collinsella sp., assembly GCA_902493125.1. Classification (GTDB taxonomy): domain Bacteria; phylum Actinomycetota; class Coriobacteriia; order Coriobacteriales; family Coriobacteriaceae; genus Collinsella. The sequence continues at coordinate 6,607 of CABUOF010000065.1, forward strand.
CCAAGGACTGGGAGTGCTCCTGCGGCAAGTACAAGGGCATCCGCTTTAAGGGCATCGTCTGCGAGCGCTGCGGCGTCGAGGTCACCTCGGCCAAGGTGCGTCGCGACCGCATGGGCCACATCGAGCTCGCCGCTCCCGTGTCCCACATCTGGTACTTCAAGAGCCCCACGAGCTTCCCGATGAGCCGTATGCTCGACATCAAGTCCAAGGACCTCGAGAAGGTTCTGTACTTTGCCAGCTACATCATCACCGAGGTCGACTACGAGGCTCGCGAAGCCGACGCCGACGACCTGCGCGAGGAGCTCGCCGCCGATCTGGAAGAGATCGATGCCGAGTGCGCCCGCCAGATCGAGTCCCTCAAGGAGCAGGGCAACCCCGAGAACTTTGACGAGTTCTCCGACGAGGAGCCGCTGACCCCCGAGGAGATCGCCTCCGGCATCGTCGACATCGAGGAAGAGTGCAAGGACGAGAAGCAGCTCCGCACGGACGCCTTCAACGCCTTCATGAAGCTCAGCGAGCGCGACCTCATTTCCGATGAGCCGCTGTTCCGTGAGATGACCCGTTACTACTCCATGTACTTCAAGGGTGGCATGGGTGCCGAGGCCGTCCGCGACCTGCTCGCTGCCATCGACCTCCCCTCCGAGGCCGAGAAGCTCAAGGCCATCATCGCCGACGAGGACTCCCAGAAGCAGAAGCGCGAGAAGGCCGTTAAGCGCCTCGAGGTCGTTGACGCCTTCCTGAAGGGCGGCAACAGCCCCGCGAACATGATTCTGGACGTCATTCCTGTCATTCCGCCCGATCTGCGCCCGATGGTCCAGCTCGACGGTGGCCGCTTCGCCGCATCCGACCTCAACGACCTGTACCGTCGCGTGATCAACCGTAACAACCGACTCAAGCGCCTGCTCGACCTGGACGCCCCTGCGATCATCGTGAACAACGAGAAGCGCATGCTCCAGGAATCCGTGGACGCCCTGTTCGACAACGGCCGTCGTGGTCGCCCGGTCTCTGGCCGTGGCGGTCGCCCGCTCAAGTCGCTCGCCGAGGCCCTCAAGGGCAAGCAGGGTCGTTTCCGTCAGAACCTGCTGGGCAAGCGTGTCGACTACTCCGGCCGTTCGGTCATCGTTACCGACCCCAAGCTGCTGCTGCACCAGTGCGGTCTGCCCAAGACCATGGCGCTGGAGCTCTTCAAGCCCTTCGTCATGAAGCGCCTGGTCGAGCTTGGCAAGGTCGAGAACATCAAGGGCGCCAAGCGCGCTATCGACCGCGGTGCCACCTTTGTGTGGGATATCCTCGAAGAGGTCATCGACGGCCGCGTCGTGCTGCTCAACCGTGCACCGACCCTGCACCGTCTGTCCATCCAGGCCTTTGAGCCGGTGCTGGTCGAGGGCAAGGCTATCCACCTGCATCCGCTGGTCTGCTCGCCCTTCAACGCCGACTTCGACGGCGACCAGATGTCTGTCCATGTGCCGCTGTCCAGCCAGGCTCAGGCCGAGGCCCGCGTGCTCATGCTCTCTGCGAACAACCTGCGCTCGCCGGCATCCGGCAAGCCGGTCAACATCCCCTCGCAGGACATGATCATCGGTGTGTACTACCTGACCCAGGTCCGCGACGGTCTGCCGGGCGAGAACCACGTGTTCTCGAGCTTCGACGACGCGCTGCACGCCTATGACTGCCGCTCCGAGGTCGACATGCAGGCCAAGATTCAGGTCCGCGTGTCCGCCGAGAACGCCAACGTCATCAACGAGGACGGCACCCGTATCTTCCGCGTCAAGAACGGCAAGAACGAGTTCGTCGACTACGACGTCACCGGAAACAAGACCGCACGCTTCGAGACTTCTATCGGCCGCATCATCTTCAACCGCCAGTGCCTGCCCGAAGACTATGAGTTCATGAACTACAAGATGGTCAAGGGCGACGTGGCCAAGCTGGTTGCAGACTGCTGCGATCGTTACCCCGAGGCCAAGGTCGGCCCGATCCTCGACGCCATCAAGTACTCCGGTTTCCACTACGCTACCCGCGCCGGCCTCACCATCTCGGTGTGGGACGCTCTCATCCCTGCCGAGAAGCAGGAGCTGCTCGACCGCGCCCAGGCTAACGTCGACCAGATCAACGAGTACTTCGAGGAGGGCTTCATCAACGAGACGGAGCGCCACATCGAGGTCGTTAACGAGTGGACCGCTTGTACCGATAAGGTAGCAGCGCTCATGCTCGACATGTTCGACGAGGAGAACCCGCTGTACATGATGGCCGACTCCGGCGCCCGTGGTTCTAAGACCCAGCTGCGTCAGCTCGGCGGCATGCGTGGCCTGATGGCAGACATGTCCGGCGAGACGATCGACCTTCCCATTAAGGCGAACTTCCGCGAGGGCCTGCTGCCGCTCGAGTACTTCATTTCGACCTACGGCGCCCGTAAGGGCCTGGTCGATACCGCATCCCACACCTCGGACTCTGGTTACCTGACCCGTCGTCTGGTCGACGTGGCCCAGGACGTCATCGTCCGCGAGGAGGACTGCGGTACGCACGAGGGCGTTACCTACAACCTCATCATCCCCGGCACCACCGACCTCAACACCGACCTTGTCGGCCGTTGCTTCATTGAGGACGTCGTGGCTCCCGATGGCACCGTGCTCTTTGAGCAGGACGGCTACATCGAGAAGGTCGCCGATATCCAGAAGATGGTCGATGCGGGCCTCAAGAAGGTCAAGCTTCGCGCGCTGCTCACCTGCCGCTCCAAGTACGGCGTGTGCCAGAAGTGCTACGGCTGGGATCTTTCCACCCGTCGTCCGGTCGCCATCGGTACTGCCGTCGGCATTATTGCCGCCCAGTCCATCGGCGAGCCCGGTACGCAGCTTACGATGCGTACCATTCACTCCGGCGGCGTCGCTGGCGTCGACGATATTACGCAGGGTCTGCCTACGGTCAGCCGTATGTTCGATATCGTCGGCAACGTCAACGAGAAGATCCTGGGTCGCGAGGCCGAGCTGGCTCCGTACTCCGGTCACCTCTCGATTAAGCCCGAGAAGTCCGAGTACGTGCTGACGCTCACCGACTCCGAGGATCACACCCGTGTCCTCGACGAGCGTCGCGTCCCCGCTTCGGTGCGCTTCATGCCCGAGATCGAGGACGGCTGCGAGGTCCGCGCCGGCGACCAGATTACCAAGGGCTTCGTCAACTTCCGCAACCTGCGCAAGCTGACCGACATCGAGTCGACGATGCACACCTTCGTCGAGAGCGTCAAGGACGTCTACACCAGCCAGGGCGTCGACCTGAACGACAAGCACATCGAGGTGCTCGCACGTCAGATGCTGCGTCGCGTTCAGATCACCAACCCCGGTGACTCCAAGTACCTGCTTGGTCAGTACGTCGACCGCTACGAGTTCGCAGACGAGGTCGAGCGCGTTGCCCGTCTGGGCGGTCAGGCTCCCGTGGCCGAGCCCGTCATCCTGGGTACGCTCAAGGTCGCGTCCAACATCGACTCCTGGCTGTCGAGCGCTTCGTTCATCCGTACCGCTGGCGTCCTTACCGAGGCTGCCATCGAGGGCAAGGTCGACCACCTGCTCGACCTTAAGTCCAACGTCATCGTCGGTAAGAAGATCCCGGCCGGTACCGGCCTCAAGCCGTACGCCAACGCCAAGCTGACGTATCGCACGGCCGACGGCTACGTGGACATCGACGGCCCGGCTTCGCCCAACGCCAAGTCGCTGCCCGAGTGGGCTCCTGTGGAGCTCAAGGACCTGGACGAGCAGCTCCCGCAGCAGCTCGACTGGGCCGGCTACGACGAGTTCGGCGGTGCTGACGGTTCGTTCACCCGCAACGGCCACACCATCTCCGCCGAGAAGGCTCGCCTGTACCTGTTCGACGACCTGGGCGTGTCGCAGCGCTGGACCAACAAGTTCAGCGAGGTCGGCATCGAGACGGTCGGCGACCTGGTCGGCAAGTCCGAGGAGGATCTGCTGCGCATCGATGGCATCGGTGCCAAGGCGATCGAGGAGCTCCGTGACGGCCTGGAGGCCCACGACCTGCTCTACATCCTCGAGAACAACGACGACGTTGCCGACGAGGAAGACCTCTCGCAGCTGCTGCAGATGGTCTTTAGCCCCGACGGTCCGGACGACATCCTGTTGGGCACCTCCGCCACGCCGACGCATCACGCCGACGCCGACGAGGAGCTCCTGGGCGCCCCGATCGACGACAAGAAGGCTCCCGCCAACGGTGCCATCAACGAGGACATGGCTTCCCTCGACGAGTTGCTCAACCAGCTCGTGGACACCGACGACGCCGAAGAGGCCAAGGACAACGACGAGGAGTAATTTCCTAGTACGTTAACCGTCCTTCCAAAGACCCGTTTCCCAACAGGGAAGCGGGTCTTTTTTTGTGAGGAACGTTGCCCCATCGAGCGCGTCGGATTCCCGGAACGGGCCGCCCGCTGTTTAAGTTTGT
>CABUOF010000066.1 GCA_902493125.1 uncultured Collinsella sp.
GTTTTTCTCTGCGCTGCCGCCGTCGACGAACGAGTTTGCGGCTGCCGCCGCGTGGGCGGGCGAGCAGTTCTCCGCCTATTTTGAGGGCCTGCCCAGCGACTTTGAGCGCGCCGAACGCTTGGTCGCAGTGGGCGGCACGGTGACTACGCTGGTGGCTTTGGTCCACGAGCTGGAACCGTATGATTCGAGCTTTGTACACCTGCGCGAGCTTTCGCTGGAGCAGGTCTCGGCCGCTATCGAGCGCATGTCTGCGCTGGGTGTTGCAGGCATTGCCGCGTTGCCAGGCGTGCAGCCCAAACGCGCGGGCGTGATTCTCGCTGGCGCCGTGGTAATCCGCGAGCTTATGCGAGCCGGTGGCTACAAGACGCTCACTGTAAGCGAGAACAGCCTACTCGCCGGGATGGCCGCCACCATCAACGAGACCCTCGACGGCGCGACCCCCACCATCGGCTGGACCCCCAGCCTCAGCGCCCTCTAAATAAGTTGCGGTGAAATACGGACTAAAATCGCCCTTTCGGGCACCAAACAGTCCCTATTCCACCGCAACTCAACAGTCGGCACCTGGGGACAGTCCTTGCGGGGCGTCCCCACAGCGCCTATGCCAGCTTGTCGATTTGCCCAATCTCCCAAAGCGGAATATTGACGAGCATGCCCTCGTCTCTATATGCCGCCAGGGAGCTCCTCACGCAACGCTCGAGCTTGAATTTTTCGCAGGCTATTTTCAGACTCTTCGCTTTAAGGTTCTCTGCCGCCTTGACCTCAAGCGGAAGCACGGTTCCCGCATGGTCGATGGCAAAGTCGGTTTCGGCATTGCCAGAGGTAGAGGACCAATACGCGGGAGTTTTGTCCTGGAGCAAAAGCTCCTGCGCGACGTATTGTTCGGTCAGCGAACCTTTGAACTCGGTAAAAACAGCGGATCCGTTAAGAACGACGGCCGGAGAGAGACCGGAGAGCGCTCCGAGGATGCCGGTGTCGATGCAGAACAGTTTGAAGCCCGAGAGGTCTTCGTAGCTCGAGAGCGGCGCCTTTAGAGCGGAAACACGTGGCACCTTATGAACGATTCCGTAGTCCGTGAGCCACTGGAGGCTTTCCTCGAAATCGCGTGCGCGCGCTCCGGGGCGAAGGGCGCCATAGACAAACTTCTTGTTCTCTTTGGCAAGCTGGCCGGGAAGGGATTTCCAAACCAACCTCATGCGCTCGATGATGCGGGCGGGTGCATGTTTGCCAAAATCGGATTCGTAAGCCTCGATGATTTGCTGCTGAAGCCTACGGGCTTCGATGAAGTCGCGTGTCTCGGCGAAAGCGGAGACAACTTCGGGCATACCGCCGACAACAAGGTATTCCTTGAGCAAGTGTTCGAGCTTTTCGGTAACGTTTGCTAGAAGGTTCATGTCTGCGGCAAGGATGGCGTCGGCGAGCGGGTCGCCGTCGACGGCACGAACGAACTCGGCAAACCCCATGGGACGCATGGTGAGCTGGTCGATTTTACCGACGGGAAATGACTCGTTTTCGCGTCGGAGCGCGAGGCCCATATAGGAACCGGCTGCCACGATGTGGTATTCGGGTGCAAGCTCGTTGAAGTACTTGAGCGAGGTGATGCCGCGTGGCGCCTCCTGGATCTCGTCGAAAACGATGAGCGTGTCCGCCGGCGTTACGGTTTGGCCGCGCAAGAGTTCTATCTGGGAGATGATACGCTTGGGGTCGAGGTCCCCATCGAACAGCGAGCGTGCGATCGGCTCGAGCATAAAGTCAAAACGAATGACGTTTTGATATTGCTGGCTTGCGAATTCGTTAAGAAGCCAAGTCTTACCTGTCTGGCGGGCCCCCTTAAGCAAGAGAGGTTTGCGATTCGCCCTTGATTTCCAAGCGATAAGTTCACTCATAAGCTGCCGCTGCATATTGCCTCCCAACCCTTTCGGATAGTATAAGGCCTTATGCGCATTTCCATTGGAAAATGTGTGAGACAACCACGTTTTTCCATTGGAAAATGTGCGAGACAACCACGTTTTTCCATCGGAAAATGTGGTAGGAAACTCATTGGGTGGGCGGAAAAAGTAGTCAAAAAAGCCCCGTCCCAAATGAGCTGCTCTGCAGTTGACGGCGTCCAAAAGAAACGAGCCCGCATCCCTGGGGAACACGGGCTCGCAAGCAATCATATGGTAGGGGCGGTGGGACTCGAACCCACAATCCTTGCGGCGAGAGATTTTAAGTCTCCTGCGTATGCCAATTCCGCCACGCCCCCGTGAGACTAGAAGTCTAGCACAAGCCGTCCGTTACGCGTTGACGGCCATCGAGTGTTGGCCCGACTTCTCCAGGAACTCCTGGAACTTGGCTTCGTCGCCTTTGTTCTTGTACTGCAGGGCCAGCAGGTATTCCAGGCGGCAGCTCTTGACCTTGTCGTCACCGGCATCCTTGAGCATGCGCTCCAGCTCGGGAATGTCGTTGTGGCGCTTGAGGATCATCGTGTCGTACATCAGCTGGCACTCGTGCGCGACCGCCTCGGCCTGACCGCCCTCAAAGCCCTTGATCTCGTGCAGAAGCTCCTTGGACTTTTTGCGGTCCTCCTGGCCAACGTAGTAGTTAAAGGCCTTAATGACCAGGTCGACGCGCTGCATCTTGGGGAGGTTGAGCCCCAGCAGCAGGTCGAACATCTCGCTGGCGCGCTCGTGGTCCTCGCGCAGCAGATAGGAGTTCAGACGCAGGTAGTCGCGGTTGTAGCGCGGGTACAGCATGCTGGTGAGTTTGCCGTCGAGCAAACGATCGAACTCGTCCCACTGCTTGGCAGCCATAAGCTGTTGCAGGCGCTTAAACGTGGTGCGTTTTTTTACGCTAAAGAACACCGATATGGCGATACAAATAATGACGACGGCGGTCCAGAGGGTGCGGGAATCGGGCATTTTAGAGTCCTTAGTCGCTCGTAAAGCGAGCGGTATGACAACACGTGCTAGATGTATTATACGCGGCGTGCAAGCAAACTGGCATAAAAGCGCATCGAGGCCGAGCGCCATCGCTCGCTGCGGTACACTTACCTAAAGTAAACCATGAAGGGAGACATTACCTATGAAGAAGATTGTTTTGGCTTGCGGTGCTGGCGCTGCTACTTCCACGCTCGTTGCCCAGAAGGTCGCCACCCTGCTCGACGCCAACGGTTACGCCGACAAGTACGAGATCGTGCAGTGCGCCATCTCCGAGGCCAAGGACGTTTGCGACGAGGGCGCCGATCTGCTGATCGCCACCACCGTTGCCCCCGAGGGCCTTACCTGCCCGTACGTGAGCGGCGTGCCCTTCATGACCGGCATGAACCGCGTCGCTGCCGAGAAGGCCGTTCTTGACGTCATGGCTCAGTAGGCGCTGACTGCATGAGTGAGCAGAACGCCAATCCGGTCGAGCTCTTTGGCATGCGCGTTGCCCATGTGGGCATTAACGCCACCGACCCGGCAGACGCCCTGGAGATCGCGGAGCTGTTCTCGACGATGATGGGTCTGCCCGTTATCGAGACCCCGGTTTCGTACTTTAACGATTCGCTGGTCGAGGTCATGAAGCAGAATGGTCGTGGCACCAAGGGCCACATCGGCTTTGCCGTCAACGACATCGATGCAGCTGAGAAGTGGTTTGCCGAGCGCGGGCTCGAGGTCAACGAGGAGTCGCGCGTGCTGCTGCCCGACGGCGGCACCAAGCTCGTGTACTTTAAGCGCGAGTTCGCCGGCTTTGCCGTGCATCTGTGCCGCGAGTAGCGCACAGGCTGCTATAGCTAGCAAAAAGGGATAGGGCCGCATGGCCTTATCCCTTTTTTACGCCGAGGGGCTTCCTACCGCGGCAGGCGAATCGTAAAGCGGCTGCCGACGCCCTCGACTGAGGTCACGCCGATGACGCCGCCGTGGCTATCGACGATCCACTTGGCGATGGCCAGCCCCAGGCCCGAGCCCTGCGCGCCGGCATTGCGTGCGTTGTCGGCACGGTAGAACCGCTCGAACGCGTGAGCTGCGGATTCCTGGTTCATGCCGATGCCCTCGTCTTCAACGGCTATGTCGACCGTGCCCGTGCCCGCATCGGGTGTTATGCCAAATGTGACGGTCGTTCCCGCGTCCGAATACTTGGCGGCGTTTTGCACGATCACGCGCAGAGCCTGCTTCACGAGCGCGACATCGACGGACGCGTCGCAGCGCGGGTCGCCGGCAAGCGCAGCGTCAAAGGCTAGCCGATACGTGTGCTCGGTATCGATCATCTGCGATTCCTCGCAAACCTCGCCGACCAGTGCAGCCAGGTTGGTATTCACGCGCCGCGGCACGGTGCGGCCGGCATCTCCGCGTGCCAAAAACAGCAGTTGTTCCACGAGCTCCTGCATGTGCTCGCTTTCGGCCTTGAGCGAGGCGATGGACTCTGCCAGCACGGCCGGGTCGTCCTTACCCCAACGATCGAGCATGTTCACGTAGCCCTGAATCACCGCGATGGGCGTGCGCAGCTCGTGGCTCGCGTCGTTGACAAAGCGCATCTGCTGCAGCTTGGCCTCTTGCATCTGGCGCAGCAGGCGGTTGAGTGCGACCTCGATGCTCGCCAGGTCGGCATCGCCGGTGGTGACGCTTGGCGAGTCGACGCTTGCGCGCACGATGGCCTGCTCCAGCGTTTCCATCTTGCCGCCGGAGAGCTGCATGCGGCCGAGCTCGTCCACGCGCAAGGCCAGATCGTTGAGAGGCGCCATGGTGCGGCGTACGCGCCTCGCGCCGCCGAGCATGTTGAGTACGCTGATGACCTGCCAACCCACAACGACAAGGTAGAGAGGCCATAACGTGACGAGGTCCTGTGCGAGGGGGAAAGTCTTGGTGGTACGCGCAAACTCGACGGTATAGGTGAGCGTTGTCAGGTCCCAGCCGCGCGCGGGCTTCAGCGACATGCCGCGAACGGTGGCGCTGGGGATCCATCCTGCGGTAAACGCGCCGTCGGGCAGCGTCTGGTTGTATCCATAGACGAGGATCGCCGCCGCAATAACCAACAGCAACAGATCGAGCCAGACGTAGCTCATCAAGCGGCGCCACATATAGCTCCAGTTGATGGCGCGGGCGATGGATGTGACGCGCTTGGCCTCGGCGTTACGCACGGCAGACATAGCCCACCCCGCGCACGGTCTGGATGATGCGGGCGCTGCCGGCGTCCTCGATCTTGGCACGCAGGTGCGCGATGTGTACGTCGACGTTGTTGGTGTCGCCCACGTATTCGTAGCCCAGCGCTTCGTGCGCGATGCGCTCGCGCGTGAGCACGGTCTCGGCATGCGCCATAAGCAGGGCGAGGACGTCGAACTCGCGGGCCGTGAGCACGATGGGTGAGCCTCCGACCGTGACTTCGCGGCGGTCGGGATCGAGCACGACCGATCCCACGGTGAGTGCGGCGGGGGAGGGCAAGGCGGATGCCTGGGTCGAGCCGCCAGCCGGGGGTATCGCAGCGGCGCCCGTAGCGCCCGTCCCGGCCCCAACGCCGCCAACGCCCGAAGCCGCCCGCACGGCCTCCGAGCGCTTCAACGCCACGCGGATCCGTGCGAACAGCTCCTCAATCGCAAACGGCTTGGTCAGGTAATCGTCGGCGCCGGCATCGAGCCCGGCCACCTTGTCCATCACGGCATCGCGCGCGGTGACCATGATCACCGGTACATCCTTGTGCTTGCGGACGCGTCGCAGCACCTCCATGCCGTTGAGCTGCGGCAACAGCACATCGAGCAGAATCAGATCGTAGTTGCGCTCCAGCGCCAGGTCCACGGCGGTGCGGCCGTCGGCGGCGTGCTCCACCTGGTAGCCCTCGTGCTCCAGCTCGAGCGTCACAAAGCGGGCGATTTTCTCCTCGTCCTCTACGATCAGGATCCGTGCCATGCGTGCCCCCGTCTGCGATTACTTGTCGTCGTTGAGATTTTGCTTGATGTCGTCCGCGGCATCGGCAGCGTGATTCATAAGGTTGTTGATGCTGCCGGGTACGTCGCCGTCGCTATCGATGCGGTAGCGCATGCCAAAGAACAGGCCAATCAGCATCAGCCATATCGTGGCGCCCCAGGCAAACAGCGCGACGATGGGGATCAGGATGGGAATGTTGAGGATGATCGCGTCGCGGCGCGTGGCGATAAACTTGGTGTCCAGGCTCAGGCGGAAGAGCTTTTTGAGGTACTCCCACACGCTGTCCATCTTCTTGGAGAAGTCGGTCTTTTCGCTCGACTTCTCGTAGGCGGCCTGCGCGGCGACCATCTCGGCTGAGGGCTCATCGACTGGCGCGGACTCGGTGGCGGCGTGCGCCGACGTGGTCTGGGTCTTGCCCTGCGACTCGAGCCAAATGATGGCATCCAAGACGTTGCCGTCGGCGGCGTCGAGCGCGGCCTTGGCATCGGTGTAGCTCACGTTGCACTTGGTGCGGATGGTTTCAACTTTTTCGAGGTCGTCCATGACCTGTTCCTTTCGTTCGATGGGCGCGACGCCGGGCGATCTGCCCGGGCGCGAGCGTTGCGTTCGGCGGCCTGCGTGACGCCGCCCCGCCCTTGGTCGAACTCTATAGTGCAGGTTATAGATTAAGCGATTCTTGAGCCAAGATTAATGTTGGATGAGTTTTTGGGTAGCGGTGGGAAAAGTATTAGACCTCGATAGCGGGGGATGTGGTGCCGGTGCAAAACGGCGTCAAAGGTTGGTCGAGCAGGCGGTTTCTCCATTGATGTCCGCACAGCATGTGACACTTACCCTGCCGCCCCGCTCTGCCGCGGCGGCATGCGTCTGAACAACGACTCTCTAAGGAGTTCGATACCGATGAGTGACAACGCAAAGCATCTCGCAAAGAAGTGCGTAAAGGACGCGGGGCCGTGCCTCGCGCTGTGCGTAGCCGGCGCAGCGGTCGCGCTGCTGGCTGTTCTGGGGCCGTTCGACGTGCTCCGAAGTGCCAGCTTTCTGCATGTTTGCATGGCTCTTGCCGGCGCCACGATGACCGGCGGCGTGCTCGATCTGATCTTTTGGGTGTTTGACCCGTTTGGATGGAAGAACGAGGGGTAAGCCCTAAGGAACGGAAGGGCTGGAACGGTTTGCTTGGCGATCGTGCAGAATGCGGGCTAGCGACTTACAGGGAAGTGGTGATCCGATGACGGTCTATGTGACGGGTGATACTCACGGCGGTGCCGACATGCAAAAGCTGCGCGACTGGGATCTTGGAGACAGCCTGACGGGCGACGACTACCTGATTGTCGCGGGCGACTTTGGCTTTCCGTGGGATTTCTCTGCCGAGGAATGTGCCGACATCGCTTGGCTGGAGTCGCGCCCCTATACCGTGCTGTTCGTCGACGGCAACCACGAACGTTTCGATCACTGGGCGGAGCGTCCCATGGAACTGTGGCACGGCGGCCTGACGCAGCGCCTGTCGGACACCTCGCCCATCCGACGCCTGACGCGCGGCGAGGTTTTTGAGCTCGACGGCTCAACGATCTTTACCATGGGCGGCGCCACGAGCGTGGATAAGGAATACCGCATTCCGTATTCCAGCTGGTGGCCGCAGGAGCTGCCGGACGAGCGCAACTTTGAGGAGGTGCGGGCAAAGCTTGAGAGCATGGGCTGGAAGGTCGACTACGTGATCACCCACACCTGCTCTACGCGCATGCTTTCGCCCACGCTTTATCCGGCGCCCGGCTGGAATTATCCCGATGTCGATCGACTCACCACGTTTTTTGACGAGCTGGAGGACCGTCTGGACTACAAGCGCTGGTACTACGGGCATTTTCATCGGGATGTCAACCCGGCCGAGCGCCATACCGTGCTCTACGACTGCATCGTTCGCCTGGGCGACGAACTCCAGCCCTGGGATATTGCGTAGAGGCGGGGAGACTGGCTACTCGACCGTTACAGTGATGTTCTCCCGGTGTGCGCGGATGACGTCCCAGCTAAAGTGCTCGACCAGCTGCTCGGCAGAGCGCGGTGTGGCGTCCGGCGCGATGCCTGTTTGCCCGGCGAGCCAGCCCAGTAGTGCCTCGGGCGTACCAAAGCGGGTGCGGAGCTCGCCCAGGTCCAGATCGCGGTCTCGTTTGGAAAGGCGGCGGCCGTCCGGCGACATGAGCAGCGGAATGTGCGCGTAGCGCGGTGTGGGCAGTCCCAGCAGATGTTGCAGATAGATCTGGCGCGGCGTGGAACCAAGCAGGTCGCATCCGCGTACGATCTCGGTGACGCCCATGGCGGCGTCGTCGACCACCACGGCCAGCTGATAGGCAAACACGCCGTCGCTGCGACGCACCAAAAAGTCGCCGCACTCGGTGGCGAGCGCCTCGCATTGGGCACCATACGTGCGGTCCACAAATTCGACCACATCGTCTGCGAGGTCGTCGACGGTGGGTACGCGCAGGCGCGTGGCCGGGGCGCGCAGGATGCTGCGGCGGGCGATTTCTTCGGCAGAAAGGCCTCTGCAGGCGCCGCGGTAGATGGGCGTGCCGTCGCTGGCATGCGGCGCGCTCGCGGTGTGGAGCTCGGCGCGCGTGCAAAAGCAGGGGTAGGTGAGGCCGGCGTCTTGCAGCCGGCGCAGGGCGCTCTCGTACAGGTCCAGGCGATCGTGCTGGTAGTAGGGGCCTTCGTCCCACTCAAGCCCTAGCCAAGCCAGGTCGTCAATCAGTTGAGCGGCAAGTTCCGGGCGCTTGCAGCGATCGTCCAGGTCCTCGATGCGCAACACGATGCTGCCGCCCTGGCTGCGGGCCGAAAGCCACGCGCACAGGCAGCTGAACACGTTGCCCAGGTGCATGCGGCCCGAGGGCGACGGGGCAAAGCGGCCCACGACGGGGGTGGGCCCTGCCGTTGCCGGTGCGTCCGCGGAGTGTGTTGCTATGTTGCATGCGTTGATGTCCATGCGGATGAGTATAGCGCGGGAGGTGGGGGAGGCATCGACTCGACAGCTCGATCGCGCCCGCCAGCCAACCCCTCAAACGACAGAAACCCCGGCAGCTCTTCGCAACTACCGGGGTCTCCGCGGAAAAGGGGGACATGATCCTCAAGCGAACGGCAAAGGGGCAAACCGTTTTCGCTCAACTGCTTTATGCCCCTCGGTTGGCGGCTCAATCAACGCGTGCCGCGCCCACACAAAGCCGCTACACCTGTGATGGAGCTATGAAGTGGTATCTATTGCTGGCGCTGGCCATGCCAAGGGTGTCCCTAATGACTAGTCATTTAAGAACGTCCCCAATGACTAGCTGCCGGGCGCGGGCGTGACTTTTGTCCCAATTGACGCCCCGCTTACCTAGACGGTCGTGTCGTACGCTCGCAAACGTGGGACAATAACGCTGTTGATATCACAGACAAAGGATGTGCTTATGAACGCCCCCGTTGCCAAAACCTGTCGGCAGCGCCGCCTGTTTGCGCGATTCGCTTCTGTCTGCGCACTCGTCGCGCTTGCATTGCTGCTACTGCCCGCCGCCGCACACGCCGACGGTTATTCCATGACCCAAACCTACATCAGCGCCACGGTTGAGGCCGATGGATCGCTGACCGTTGTCGAGGGACGCCAGTTTGATTTCGACGACGACATCAACGGCGTGTTTTGGGAGATCAATACGGGCACCAACCAGCAGGGCGGCACGGCGGGCGTTGACGTGTTGAGTGTCGAGGAAGAGGACACCGCGTTTAACAAAGTCGATAGCGCGAACAAGGGCGATTCTGGCGTCTACACGGTCGAGCAGACCGGTGACGGCGTAAGGATTAAGGTGTTCAGCCCCCACGAGAGCGGCGACAGCGCGATCTATTACGTGAGCTACACCATGACCGGTGCGGTCATGAACTGGGCCGATACCGCCGAGCTCTACTGGAAGTTTGTGGGCGACGGCTGGTCCGCGGACTCCGATGACGTTGAGATGGAAGTGTACTTCGCAAATGCCGCTGCCGGTACGGCGGTCGTCAAGGGCGATAACTTCCGCGCATGGGGCCACGGCCCGCTGACGGGCGATGTATCGCTCGATGCGGACGAACCCATGGTCACCTATACCATTCCCTGCGTGCATCAGGGCGAATTCGCCGAGGCACGCATCGCCTTCCCTAGCGACTGGGTGCCGCAGCTTGCCGCTTCGGGCGAAGAGCGCATGTCAACGATCCTGAGCGAAGAGAAGGAATGGGCCGACGAAGCTAACGCCCGCCGCGCTCACGCTCGCATGATTGCCAATGCACTTGCCGTGCTAAGTGTTGTTGCGGCGGTGGTCTTTACCGGCACAATCGTTATGCTCAAGCTGCGCCGCCGCAAGCCCAAGCCGCTTTTCCAGGACGAATATTTCCGCGATGTGCCTTCGGCCGACCATCCCGCCGTGCTTTCGGCCCTCATGAGCTGGAACGAGGTGCCCGACCAGGCATATATCGCCACGCTCATGAAGCTCACTGACGACCGTGTGATCAAGCTGGAGCAGGCGACCGTGACCAAGGCCAAGAAGGGTCTGTTGGGGCGTGAAAAAGAAGAGCAGACGTATCGCGTGACGGTGAGTGATGCGGGCTGGAAGTCGGCCAAGGGCATTGACCACATGGTGCTCAAGGTCTTCTTTGCCGGTGCTAAGCCTGACGAGAACGGTGACCGTTCGCGCACGTTCGACGAGCTGCAGCACTACGTCAAGCAGCACGCTACACCCGTGGGCGACAAGCTCGAGGACTATCAGAACACCGTTAAGGGCAAGTTGGCCGATAGCGAGTACGTTGCCTCGGACGGCATTGTTGCAATGGTGTTTTGCCTGGTTCTTGGTATTCTGATCGCCTTTGTTCCCGTGGGATCCATCTTCTTTACCGATGGCGCACAGGCGAACATTACCGCCGCGGTTATCTCGGTGCCGATTGTGCTGGTGGGTATCGGCGTGGGCCTTACGTTCCGCCGCTTTACGCCGGAGGGCGCCGAGGTGGCGGCTCGCTGCAAGGCGCTCAAGCATTGGCTC
>CABUOF010000067.1 GCA_902493125.1 uncultured Collinsella sp.
CCTGCAACACAAAAACGGGACGCCGCCAAACACAGGCGACGCCCCGCGACCTAGCTGATTCCATCATACCCACTTGGGCAAATCATTGCTCGCAAGTCGCAATGTTTATTGCGGATAACCCCAAAAGAGTACCGTGGACAGGCACAATAGCTGCTCGCTCCTATGCGGCATGCTCTGCCGCCCGAGTCATGCGGGACAGGCGGACCAGCAGCATAAAGCCAACGATCAGCAACACGCCAATGGAAAGGACGCCCAGTGACGGGTTGCCGGTCAACGAGGTGACGACCGACACCAGGAAGGTGCCCATGACGCTTGCATAACGACCAAAGATGTCAAAGAAGCCGTAGTACTCGTTGGACTTTTCCTTGGGGATAATGCGACCAAAGTAGCTACGGCTGAGCGCCTGCACGCCGCCCTGGAACAGGCCGACCATAATGGCAAGCACCCAGAATTCGAAGGCGGTCTTTAGGAAGAACGCGGCAAACAGCACAATGCCCATGTAGGCGGCGACGGCCACCAGAATCATGTTGAGCGTGCCCACGCGTCCGGCGAGCTTGCCGTAGATGATGGCAGACGGAAAAGCAACAAACTGCGTAACGAGCAGCGCCAGCACCAACTGCGTCGAATCGATGCCCAAAGCCGAGCCGTAGCTGGTTGCCATGGAAATGACCGTGTGCACGCCGTCGATGTAGAAGAAGAACGCGACCATGTAGACCAGCACGGTCTTGTTGTGGGCGATCTCGCGCATGGTGTGTCCGACCTCGGAGAACACACCGCCCACGATGTGGCCGATGGTGTCCTCGGGACCGCGCTCGCGACCGTACTTTTGCTTATAGGTGCGAATGAGCGGCAGAGTAAAGATGAGCCACCAGGCGCCAGTGATGATAAACGACAGACGCGTTGCCAGCATGGTGGGGACGCCAAAAGCGGGGCCGCCCATGATGAGCGCCAGGCAGATGACGAACGGCACGGTGGAACCGATATAGCCCCAGGCATAGCCCGAGCTGGACACGGCGTCCATGCGCTCGTCGGTGGTAATGTCGGGCAGCATGGCGTCGTAGAACGTCATAGAAGAGTTAAGGCCGATGGTGCACAGCACGTACACGGTCAAAAATGCCATGGCGGACATTGGGATAGCCTGCGCCAGGCAAAGCACCAGGCCCGTGAGGAAGAAGCCCAAGAAGAACTTGATCTTGTTGCCGGCGTAGTCGGCAAGCGCGCCCAGAATGGGCATGAGCATGGCGATGACCAGCGAGGCGATCGTCTGCGCATTGCCCCAGGCGACCACCAGGTCGGCCGAGGAAGCGCCGGTATTGATGGCGTTAAAGTAAATGGGCACCACCGAGGTATTGAGCAGCACAAGGGCCGAATTGCCCACATCATACATAACCCAGTTACGCTCGAGCTTGGTGTATTTCATGGACAGGGACCCTTCGTATTCGCCCGATATGCAGTTAGTTCATCGTACCCCAATTGTCCAGAACCGCCGGTAAGGATTCGGCAAAGGGGCACGCACGGGCCCTATTCCTCGCGGTCGAACTCCTCATCGGCTTCGAGCACGCGACCGCTGTAGTTGACGTGTCCGGTCACGGCATCCATGTCACCGGTCTCGATAAAACGTGCGACCGTGCACTCGTAATCGACCAGCGCGCGATCAAAGACCTCGGGGAAACTCTCGTTCGAGACCTCGTCGGTAAAGGGATTCTTCCATGTCAGATGGCCCAGGTTGCCGGTGCGCTCGGGCAGCTCCGTCGTCACGCGATGGGCAAGGCCGTCGAGCAGCGAGTAGTCGTGCACCAAGCCCTCAACCAGCGAGATCGCGCGCGTCTTTGCGGAGCCGGCCGGCTCAATCGCGCGGTAAAGTCGCTGCATATTGGCAACGGCAGCACCGTACTCCCCCGCCGGAATGTCAATGCCGTACACGCGTCCGGCAACATAGCTCATCAGCACGCCGGCCACGCGATTGATGCGATCGGTGGTGACGATCTCGCCCGCCGGCGGGTAATCGTCGACCGTAGCGCCATCGCGTTTAAGCTGCAGCATCAGTACATCCAGGTCGCTCTCGATCACGGCATGAACCTGACTGCTCGAATCCTCAAGCTCTGAATCGGACTCCACGATGCCAAACTGCTGCTCATAGACAAAGGGATGGGCGTTGCGGTCGAGCACGTAATGAGACAGCAGGCCCAACGCAAAGGCGCGACCCAAGCTGGCGTCGCGCGGCAGCAGATGCGACACGCCGTCGCGCAGGCACGCGAACTGGCGAGACATGCGCGACCGATGCATGACCTGCGCCAGCAGCGTGCAGTCGGAAACACGCGGTGTCAGAATGTGAAAGAAAAACGGGTCGGGGCCTTGGTTGCCCAAGATAAAGGCAATGCGCTCTTCATCGGACGTGATGACGCCCTGCGGAAGACGGTCGATGCTTTCCTCGCCAAACAGATGATGGGTGATAAGCGCGGGCATAATGATCCTTTCGATTTCATTCGATGCCACCCATTATGCCCACCGCGCGCCCATGCCAAACCTGCGATGGTAAACGACGGCACGCAAGCCTCTTACGCAAGCCCCAGGTGCGACTTGACCTCGGCGGCACGACGACGGGACACCGGTACCGTCGAGTTCACGCGGTCGAGCCTGAGCTCCATCAACCCCGTGGAGCCAATCTCAACATTGTGCACGTCTTCCAAATTGACCAGGTAGCTGCGATGAACGCGAATAAAGCCCTCGGAGACCAAGCGACGCTCGAGCGAAGAGATCGACTCATTGATCAGGTACGTTCCCTCGGCGCAGATGGCATTGCAAAAATCGGCACGCGCCTCAAAGTAGCAGACGTCTGCGGCGGGAATGAACACCTTTTTGCCCCCGCGGTCCACCGTCAGACGCAAAGGCTGGCGCGGAGCGTGGATAACACGACGGGCACCCAAGGCTGTCTCGATCTTGTCGAGTGCCTTTGACAGGCGTGCGTCCTCGACCGGCTTGACGACATAGTCGACAGCATCGAGGTTATACGCATCGGCGGCAAACTCGGCAAACGCCGTCACAAACACCACGACCGGCGGCGTCTTTAGGTTCTGCAGCGTCTCGGCAAGCTCAATTCCCGAGCGACCGGGCATGGTAATGTCTAAAAACAACACGTCGGGCTTGTTCGACAGAATCGACTCCACGGCTTCGGTGACATTGCCCGCCTCGGCAATCTGGCCCACGCGCGCATCCTTTTCCAACAGATAGCGTAGCTCAGCCCTAATGGGAGGCTCGTCATCAACCACCAAGATGTTCCAGCCTTCGGACATATGTGCTTCCCCTCTTTTTCTCTCAATCCAACCGCGTGCTACGCCGTCAACGGCGCGGGCTCATGCGGCTCGCCGTTCAGCTCGACGATGACCTGCGTTCCCACGCCCTCCTGGGACTTCACGCGCATGCCGGAATCTTCTCCGTAAAAGAAATGGATGCGCTGAAGCACGTTGAAGAGCGCCAGGCCGCAACCTCGCTTGACGGAGCCGTCAGCGGTAATGCTCTCGGGCTCCTCTCGGCGATGTTGCTCAAACAGATGCGCGCAGACCTCTTCGCTCATACCGATGCCATCGTCCTCGACGATGATCTCCAAACCGTCATCGGTCTCGAAAGCCCTAACATGAATAGAAAGCGGCTCGGTCTCGCGCTGCGCGTGCTTGATGCAGTTTTCGAGCAACGGCTGCAAGATAAACGGCGGCACCATGCAATCGCGCACCTCAAAGTCGATATCGACCGAGACGCGCAGACGGCCGTCACCATAACGAGCCTGCATAAGATTGATATAGCGAGTACCCTGTTCCACCTCGTGCTCGAGCGTGGTGAGCGTATCGGAATCAGAAAGCGTCTGACGATAGTAGTTGGAGAAGTCGATCAGCAGCGATCGCGCCTTGTCGGGCTCGGTTCGCACGAGCGACACGATCGTGCTAATGGTATTGAATAGAAAATGAGGATCGACCTGCGATTGCAAGGCGCGCAGCTCCACACGGGCCGTAAGCTCGTCCTGGCGCTCGAGCTCAAAGCTCGCAAGCTGCGTGGAAATGAGGTCGGCAAAGCCCGAGGCAAGCGCCGTCTGGCGCATATCGATGCTGCTCAGACGGGGATAATACAGCTCGAGCGTGCCCACGCAATGCCCGCGCACGGTAAGCGGTGCGACAATACCGGCGCGCAGGCGCGGAAAGTAGCCACCCGTCTCGGTCGAGGCATCGCGCGAGAACACGCTTTGCTCACCGCTGTTGATCACGTTGAGCGTAGTCCGCAGCACCACCGGGGTGCCCGCGGGGCATTTTGCCGAGTCCTCGCCCCAGCTTGCCAACACCTGCTTGCCGTCGGTAAAGCAGATGGCAGAGGCGATAGTTTCGGACAGGATGATCTTAGAGGCGCCCAGGGTAGCTTCGGGCGTAAGGCCGCGCGACGTGTAGGCGAATATTTTCGACGCGATGGCGAGCGTGCGGTCGGTAGCGCTCGATGTGAGGTCGTCGGGAACGACAAAGACGTACGAGAAGAAGAAGCACAGCATGACCAAGCCGGCAATGACGACAACGGCCGGAACGGGATTGGGATTATCGGTTAGATCCCAGATGAGCAGCAGGATAAGCAGCGGAACGACGATACCGAGCAAGATGGCTTGAACCACATGCTGAGCGGTACGAAAGACCTTGGTAGAGTTGTAGCTCTTGCCCAGAATCAGCCTATTGAGATCCACCGTCATCTCCTTCTTACTGACGCACCCCATAGCAATAAAGAGGGCCGCAAGCGACCCTCTCCATTGCATTATGCAATCAAATACTGTGTTTTACATCAAGCCATCGATGAACGGTAGCTTAGGCGCTGTACTTGTTTGCCTCGCCGAAGGTGCCGCCCTCGACAATCCAGCCGTCCTTCATGATGACGTCCATGTTGTCGGTGTTGAGCACGTGGATGTCGGCGGCGACGTCACCGTTGACGACCAGCAGGTCGGCGCACTTGCCGGCCTCGATGGAACCGGTCTCGTCCTCGATGTGGCACATCTTGGCACCGTTGAGAGTGGCACAGGTGATGGTCTCGACCGGGGTGAAGCCGATCTTGTCGACGAACTCGTACATCTCCTCGATGGAGCAGGTGCCGTACGGGGTGACGAAGGAGAAGGAGTCGGAGCCGATCGTCATGATGACGCCGCGCTTCTTGGCCTCGCGCAGGCAGTCGTAGTTGCGCTGCAGCTCCTTCTCGACCAGGGTGCCCTCGTACTTGTCGTGCAGCTCGGGGACGTAGACGGGCGGATAGGTGGCGTACCAGGTGGGCAGGAAGGCAATCGTCGGGGTGAAGAAGGTGCCCTGCTCGGCCATGAGGTCCATGGTGCGCTCATCGATATCGAAGCCGTGAATCAGCTGCTCGCAGCCAAAGCGGACGGAGTCGTAGGCAGCGGCGTGGTTGTTGTAGCAGTGGCTCCACACGGGGATGCCGACCATCTTGGCCTCTTCGACCACAGCCTGAATCTCCTCGGAGCAGTAGTGCTGGTCGCGACCGGAATCCCAGCGCCAGATGCCGCCACCGGTAGCCCAGATCTTGATGGCATCGGGGTTCTCGCGCAGGCGACGACGGACGGCCTTACGCAGATCCCAAGGACCGTCGACCTGATCGCCCCAGGGGTGCGATTCCTTGTTGAGCTCCTGGCTGCAGTGGTGGGAGTCACCGTGGCCGGCAACACGGCAGAAGCCGAGTCCGGTGGCCAGGACGCGCGGGCCCTTGAAGACGCCCTTGTCGATGCAGTCGCGAATCTGGATGCCAAAGCGGCCGATCTCGCAGACGGTGGTGAGGCCGTGGGTGAGGCAGTCGTAGGCCTGCTTGACGGCGACGGCCTGCTTCTCGAGGAGCGGCTGCATGACCCAATCGGTGTCATCGTCGGTCAGGTTGCCCGAGAAGTGCAGGTGGGTGTCGATCAGGCCGGGAAGGACGGTCTTGCCGGCGGCGTCGATAACCTCAACGCCCTCGGGAAGGTCCTGCATGACACCGGCATACTCGATCTTGCCGTTATCGTCGACGAGAACGAGGGAGTTCTCGACCGGCTCGGCACCGGTGCCGTCGATGAGCTTGCCGCCAACGATTGCATACTTAGTGGACATGGTTCCTCCTTATGGATCCATATAGTGGGCGAGGCCGTGTTGGGTTAAGGCCTCACAAAGCTACCCAAGTGGTGCCGGGTTCGGTGCGCGGAAGAGAGGGTCCCGCGCACCTGATCCGCCCCGGCTCGGCGTTACTTTTTGCGGGAATTGGTGAAAGCCATGAGGGCCAGGCCAATAGCCAACCAGCCGATCACGATGCTCCACTCCACCATGTTGAGGGAGGCGGGAGAGAACGGAATCACGAGCAGGCCGATGATGATGGCGCAGGCAGCGATAGCGAGGCCGATGCCAAACTTGCCGCCGGGTACCTCGTAGGGACGAGGCAAGTCGGGCTCGGTGAAGCGCATGCGCAGGCAGGCGAGAGCGACCATGCCGCAGGAGAAGATGAAGGCGAGAGCCGACACGTTGGTCAGAGGGATGAGCATGTTCTTGCCCAAAAACGGTCCGATGACGGTTATGACGCCCAGAACGACGCAAGCGAGCTTGGGAGCGCCGGACTTGGGGTCGACCTCAGCGAACTTCTCGGGCAGCTGGCCCTTGCGGCCCATGGCGAGCATGATGCGGCTCGTGGCGCCGTAGAAGGAGTTCATCGGGCCCATGGGTCCAAGCGTGGCGATGACGAGCATGGCCAGGTACAGAAGCATGTTGATGCCCTTGAGGCAGGCGAGCGCGGGAACCGGGCTCTTAACGAACTCATGCCAGTCGAGGATGGTGCCGAACGAGTAGATACAGACCATGTAGAAGCCGCCGGCGGCCAGCAGGGCCAGGGAGATGATCTTGCCGAACTTGTTCCAGTTGAGGCCCTCGGCTGCTTCCTCAGCCTGCTGAGGAATGGTGTCGAAGCCGGCGTAGAAGAACGGGGTCAGAACCAGGACCGACACGATGCCGGCAAACAGGCTGGAGCTCTCGGTAGCGGCCTTGCCGCCGCCAGCGCCGGCGACCTGGGAGAACACGGGCATGGCGTTGTCCGGCGAGCCGGTGAACAGCGAGACGCCCATGGCGAGCAGCATGCCGCAGAGCAGGGCCTTGGTCAGGAAGGCCTGAAGCTTGGCAGCCGAGCTGGCACCGCGGAAGTTGAGAAAGATGACGTAGACTGCAAAGCCGAGCGCGATCAGCGTCGGGAACAGGTAAACGTCGGCCCCCAGGATGGTGTAGAGCTTGACGGCGCGCAGCCACTCAAGGCCGGGCAGGCTGCCGAACATCTCGGACACGAGGGTCGAAATGGCGATGGCCTCCCACGGGCACAGGATGCCGTTGCCCAGGGCCAAAAGCCATCCGGTGATGTAGCTCAGCGTACGGCCAAAGCTACGATCGACATACTCGACGATGCCGCCCGAGATGGGGATAGCAGCCGTGAGCTCACCGAAAACAGCTCCGACGGGCACGAGGAAGATTGCACCCAAGAGGAATGCGATCATAGCGGGAACGGGACCGCCGCCCACGACCATCCAGTCGCCGACCTGCAGAACCCAACCGGTACCGATAATGGCACCGAAACCGATGGTGAAGAAGTTCCAGAGCGAAAGCGTTTTCTTCATGCCGCCGTTATCCTCGACTGCAACTTCTGCATTCTTGTCCGCCATTGTTCCCCTCCTTTCCTGTTTGACGCCCCTTGGCGTCACCCCTTGCGCGGTCCGTTTTGCCGCGCGCTTTTATTCCATGGCTTTAAGATACGGCCTTGGCGCAGCAGCGCCGCTCGCAGCTCGACCGAAGGCAGAACTGCAAAACGAGCGGCACCGTTTTTGGGACGAACGGCGGGAGACGTCATTCGTCTTGGACGCTTTCATCTTGTCTGCTTTTGAATACCTGTTGCCGTGACGCTTGGCGCGCGGCGCGGCAACGTTCATACCATTTGTCAGGCTTTTGGCGCACATACCCATGTGTCGTGCATCTTTTTATGTAGGATAGACAAGTTACACATGAGGCAAGGTGATTCGAATGGCATACGGATACAATGACGGCGACCAACGGCCACAAAGCGTGCGCCTTGCCGGCCGCACCACGCCAACGCCCAGAAGCACCTCCGACAACGACAACCCGCAGCGCCCCCAAGAGCAGCCCGGGGCTTCTTCGCGGCAGCAAAGCCGTACCGTGCAGCAGTCAGACCGCGTCAGTACGAGCACACGCCAACGTCAGACCGACACATCGCAGCCACGCCGCTACGATCGCCGTAAGACCGACTACTACGTCAAGCGCTCCTTTTCGCGACCTCAACGCGATCGCGGCAATTCCGCCCCTCACCCCGCGTCGCACACCACAAGCCACGCGCTTCCGGCCCGCCGCCTACGCCTTGCGCTTTGCTCCATCGCCGCCTGCCTCGTCTTTGTGTTTTTGGGATCTTGTATCTCCCACGGATCAGCCGGTCTTGAGCCCACTGCCGAGGACAAGCTGCTTAAAGCTCCCGTCGCGCCCGGTTACTCCTTTGCGTTCTCGACCCCACGCTCGCAATGGCAGGCCGGCACCATGCCCCACATCTACCAAATTGACCCCGCATGGTCGGAGCTGCCCTATGCCGGTGGCACTATTCGCGAAAATGCTTGCGGTCCTACCTGCCTCACCATGGTCTATATCTTTAAGACCGGCCATACCGATAAGACGCCGGTCGATATATGCGCGCTGGCCGAAGCCGGCAACTACGCCCCCACTGGTGCCACCGAGTGGTCGTTTATGACAGGCGGTGCGTGGCAGCTGGGGCTCAACGGAACACAGCTCTATAACGATCGCGAATCTATTACCCAAGCACTTCGCTCGGGTACGCCCGTCATCGCCGCAGTGCGCCCCGGTACGTTTACCAACGTAGGCCACTACATCGTGCTCTATGGCATCGACGATGCCAACCAGATTGGCGTCTACGACCCCAACTCGGCCAGCCGCAGCGCCCGCCGCTGGGGCGTCGTAGAGGTCCTCAACGAAGTCGAAGCCATGTGGGCCTACTACTAGTCATTGGGGACAGACTTAAATGAGTGGTCATTGGGGACGCTCTTGTTTGACTAGTCATTTAAGAACGTCCCCAATGACTAGGTGAATAGCAAAAGCCCCGCAGTCGGAGCGGACTGCGGGGCTCATGAAGAGAGGCTAGTTTGTGGGCGCTTTGCCTGGCGCCCACGAGAGAGGCAACAGAGTAGAGACTACTCGTGGATGCGGGTACCGGAGAGGCCGGCCATGGTCTCGGCAGCCTTGTCCAGAGCGCCGATGATGCAGGTGCGGCCCTTGCGGGAACGGGCGAACTTGATGGCAGCGCGGACCTTGGGCTCCATCGAACCCTTGCCGAACTGACCCTCGTCGGCCAGGCGCTCGGCCTCGTCGGCGGTGAGGTCCTCGAGCTCCTCCTGGTTGGGCTTGCCAAAGTTGATGGCGACATGCTCAACGGCGGTCAGCAGGAACAGAACGTCGGCGTCGCAGTCCTCGGCCAGCAGCTCGCCGCCCAGGTCCTTGTCGATGACGGCGGGAACGCCCTTGTAGCAGCCCTTGTTCTCGTAGTCGCGGACGACGGGGATGCCGCCGCCACCGCAGGCGATGACGATGAACTCGTTGTCGAGCAGGTTGAGGATGGAGTCGGCCTCGACGATCTTCTTGGGATCGGGGGAAGCGACGACGCGACGCCAGCCGCGGCCGGAATCCTCGACGAAGACCTTGGAGGGATCCTCGGCCATGAACTCCTTGGCCTGCTCCTCGGTGTAGAAGGGGCCGATCGGCTTGGTCGGGTTCTTGAACGCGGGATCATCCGGGTCGCACTCGATCTGGGTGACGACGGTGGCGGCGTGCCAACGCTTATAGCGCTTGTGCATCTCGCGGCCGATGCCCTGCTGCAGGTGATAACCAATGTAGCCCTGGGACATGGCGCCGCACTCGGGCAGCGGCATCTCGGGGGTACCGATGGCATCGTGGGCAGCGGCGAAGGCGTTCTGGATCATGCCGACCTGCGGGCCGTTGCCGTGGGTGATGATGATCTCGTTGCCCTGCTCGATGAGGCCGAGGAGGGCATGGGCGGTGTTGCTCACGGCCTCGATCTGCTCGACGGGGTTGTTGCCGAGGGCGTTGCCGCCAAGGGCGACGACAATACGATCGGGCTTGCCAAGAGGCTTAGACATTGCTGGAATCCTTTCTGTAAAAGGCCTACAACCCATTAATAACCCGCGTCCGTGCGATACGCGAGTTTATTAAGGTTTATATTCTCTTTATCGCTCATTTTATTCATTTTGAAAATAGCGGAACGGTGAACGGTCGTTTTTATCCGCTCAGCGTACAGAACCCCAGCTCAAGCATATCTACGCCATTTACGTGCAACTTTATTTTAATAGAGCAGGGATTAGACCAGATTATGCAAACTATATCTTTGCTAAACACAAAACAGACAGCGCAATATCTTACTCGCACTATACGAGATTCTATGCACATATAAGTCGAGTATGCACCCCTGCAAAAACAAGGGGCTTTTCATCCAACAAAAGGAATAAAGAAGAGCTCCGAAAAAGCGGCAACGGCCACGCCCCCCATCCATCCCCAAAGTAACGCGCCTTTCGCGGCAAAGCCGCGAAACAGCGAAGGGGACAAAAGGCCCCCACAGCCACGTCATCCATTCAGCCACACAATCCGAGGACGTAGTCGTAGCAGGATCTGAGGGCTAACCTTCGCGGGCACTCCGCAGGACGAAAGAACCCCCGCCGCACGTAGTGCGCAGCGGGGGTTCTTTCA
>CABUOF010000068.1 GCA_902493125.1 uncultured Collinsella sp.
AACCCGGCCTTTATGGCGACCGGCAACGTCGAGCGCCTGCAGCGCCTGCACGATGACATTAAGGGCAAGGACTGGTTTATGGCCCTGCTCGACATCGAGGAGTACATCCAGACCAAGGAGCGCGTGTTGGCCGACTACGAGGACCAGGACGCCTGGATGCGCAAGACGCTCATCAATATCGCCAACGCCGGCACCTTCTCGTCTGACCGCACGATCTCCCAGTACAACGACGAGATTTGGCACCTGAGCTAATTTCGCTTCCCTTACCCATCCTCTTGAGAAACGGAGTCGTGGCAACACGGCTCCGTTTTTTGTGCCCCTGTGTTGTCCGTGACCTGCCTCGACCAAAAATCTCGACCTATAACAACTACTCAATCAAAACGGCCCTACCCGTTACAGATCGAGACAAACGACCGGCCAGACAACCCCAACACAAAGAAAGGCTCCCCTCTCGCCCAGTGGACAGGAGGGGAGCCTTATATGTGACCACGGCAAAAGGATGGCAAAGCCGCAGTCGCCCAAAGGGAGGGCCTGGATGCACCGGGCCTAGATAAGGTTCTTGCCAGACACCTTATCGAAGAGATGAGTCGCGTTCTTCTCGAACTTGAACCAGATGGGGTCGCCCGCCTTGAGCGCACCCTTGGCCTCAAGGTCGACAACGGGAATGATCAGGACGAACTGGCCATCGGGAGCAGTCACGTGGACATGCTCGGTCGAACCCATGAGCTCGGTCACCTCGACGGTGCCCTGGAGCGCACCCTCCTCGCCCTTGTCGGCAAGCAGGATCTGCTCGGGGCGCACGCCGGCCGTGATCTCCTTCACGTCGCCGCCGTCCCAGTTGAGAGCAAGCTGAGCGCAGGTCTCGGGGGCCAGCGCGACATTCATGTCGTCGGTCTTGACGGTAAAGCCGTTGCCCGAGCGCACCAGCTGGGCATCGAAGAAGTTCATCTGCGGCACGCCGATAAAGCCGGCGACGAAGATGTTCGCGGGATGGTTGAAGACCTCCTGCGGGGTGGCGATCTGCTGGACGACGCCGTCCTTCATGACCACGATGCGATCGCCGAGGGTCATAGCCTCGGTCTGGTCGTGAGTAACGTAGATGAACGTGCCCTTGATCTCGTGACGCAGCTTAATGAGCTCGGCACGCATCTGGTTACGAAGCTTGGCATCCAGGTTGGACAGCGGCTCGTCCATCAGGAAGACCTTGGGGTCACGCACGATGGCGCGGCCGATGGCGACGCGCTGGCGCTGGCCGCCCGAAAGCGCCTTGGGCTTACGGTCGAGGTACTCGGTAATACCCAGGATCTCAGCAGCGGAGCGAACCTTACGGTCGATCTCGTCCTTGGGGACCTTCTTGAGCTCGAGCGTAAACGCCATGTTCTCGTACACCGTCATATTGGGATACAGAGCATAGCTCTGGAACACCATGGCGATGTCGCGGTCCTTGGGAGCGACGTCGTTGACGCGCTTGCCATCGATGAGCACATCGCCCGAGGTGATGTCCTCCAGGCCGGCGATCATGCGCATCGTCGTAGACTTACCGCAGCCAGAGGGGCCAACGAGGACGATGAACTCCTGGTCGTGAACGGTGAGGTTGAAGTCCTCTACAGCAAGCACACCGTCCTCGGTAACCTTAAGGTTGTGCTTCTTCTCCTCGGTCTTCTTCTTTTTGCCAAAGAAGCCCTTCTTTTTTGACTCGTTGTTGGGATACACCTTCTGAACATGTTTGAGAACGATCTCGGCCATGTCTTTACCTTTCGATACGCGGCGCCGCGCTGAGGGGCGCCGCCAAAACTTGCAAAACAGTTACGGCATCAGCCCTTGACGGCCCCTGCCACAACGCCGTCAATGATGTACTTCTGGCAGAAAATGTACATGATGACGATGGGGATGACGACCATCATGATGCATGCCATCATGGGGCCGAGCTCGACGTGGCCATAGCCGCCACGGAAGTACTGGATCAAGATAGGAATGGTCTTGTACTTGGTGGAGTCGAGCGTAAGGTAGGGCAGCAGATAGTCGTTCCAGACCCACATGGTCTCAAGGATACCGACCGAAAGATAGGTGGGCTTCATAATGGGAAGGACGATCTTAAAGAACACCTGGACCGGGTTGCAGCCGTCGATCATGGCCGCCTCTTCGATCTCGAGCGGGATGTTCTTGACAAAGCCGGCGAACATAAAGACCGCCAGGCCCGCGCCAAAGCCGAGGTAGATAAAGCAGATGTTGAACGGCGTGTTGAAGCCGATGCGGTCCGCCAAATTGGACAGCGTGAACATGAGCATCTGGAAGGGCACGACCATCGAGAAGACGAACAGGTAATAGAAGAAGTTCGAGATCTTGCTGTTGACGCGCACTACGTACCAAGCACACATGGAGCAGCACACCAGAATCAGCACGACCGACGTGACCGTGATGATGAGCGAGTACATAAATGCCGAGGCAAAGCCCTGCTCGTTAAGGGCGTGCATGTAGTTTGCGAGGCCGTTGAACGTCTCGGGCGTGAGCAGATCGAATGCCGTGGTGGTGCTGATTGCAGTTGCCTTTTTAAAGGAATTGAGCGCAATCATGAACACGGGATAGATCCACGCGAGCGACAGAATCGTAAAGAAAATCGAGAGCGCGCGGTTGATAACCTTATCGCGTTTCATTACTGCTGCACCTCCTTGGACCTCGTGGCCTTAAGCTGAATCATGGAGATGGCTACGACCAGGATGCAGAAGATAACCGCCTTGGCCTGACCGATGCCCTGCCATGCGATACCGGCACGCGAATAGAACGTGTTGTAGATGTTCAGGGCGAGCATCTCGGTGGAGTGCGCGGGGGCGCCGCCGGTAAGGGCGAGATTCTGGTCGAACAGCTTAAAGCCGTTGGTGATGGACAGGAACAGGCAGATGGTGATGGTCGGCATCAGGTTAGGGATCTTAACCTTCC
This sequence comes from uncultured Collinsella sp., assembly GCA_902493125.1. GTDB lineage: Bacteria > Actinomycetota > Coriobacteriia > Coriobacteriales > Coriobacteriaceae > Collinsella. The sequence continues at coordinate 2,938 of CABUOF010000068.1, forward strand.
AAAACGTCTGCCATGCCGTGGCACCGTCGACCTTGGCGGCCTCGATGTAGTCGGACGGAATGGACTGCAGACCAGCGATGTAGATGATCATCATGTAGCCGACCTGCTGCCACAGGGTCAGGATGATAAGGCCCCAGAAGCCAGCAGCAGAGTTAAGGGCGATGAGCTGGGCGCCCACGTTGGAGAGCAGGCAGTTGATCAGAATCTGCCAGATGTAGCCCAGCACGATGCCGCCGATCAGGTTAGGCATAAAGAAGATCGTACGGAAGATGTTGGTGCCCTTGAGCGCTTTGCGGGTGAGCGCCTGCGCGATGGCGAGGGCGATCACGTTGATGAGCACCGTCGACAGGAAGGCAAACGCCACGGTAAAGAAGAACGACGTGGCAAACTGCGGATCGGACAGTGCGCGCACGTAGTTCTCGATACCGACAAAGTGCGTGTTGTTGATGGTAATAAACTGGCAGAACGAGAGATAGAAACCCTGGATAAAGGGGATCACGAACCCGATCATAAACGCCAGACACGTGGGCAGCATAAAGAGCGGCCACCAGCGCTTGAGTGCTTTGCCCATAGAAGGGTCCTTTCAATATGCAGGGGGCGGGCAAACCAACGTCTGCCCGCCCCCTGTCGCTAATCAGATAGCTTGGGCAGCAACTGCTTACTCGGAAGCAGCCTTCTCGGTCTTCCAGCCATCGACGAAGGCGTTCTTGACGCCGTCCCACTTGCTGTTGTCGGCAGCATAGGCGATCAAAGCCTGCTTGAGGTTCTTCTTCCACTCCTCGGAGGGGATGTAAACGAAGTCCCAAGCGACGGTCTTCTTGCCGTCCTTGGCCATAGCAACGGCCTGCTGAGAGAAGACGTTGGTGGTCTCCTTAGCGCTCTTGAACGGGGCGGTCAGACCCATCTTGTCAGCGATGATGCTGGTGGCGGTGTCAGAAGTGACGCACCAATACATGAAGTCCTCGGTGGCCTTCTGGGCATCCTCGGAAGCCTGGGAGCTGACGCACCAGTAGTTCTCGCCGCCGGAGCACAGGCCCTGGTTCTCCTCGCCGTCGACGCCGATGTAGATCGGCAGCATGCCGAGCTGGTCGTCGGTCATACCGGCCTTGGTGAGGTCGGCGTAGGCCCAAGAGCCGTTCTGGTAGAAGACGGCCTTGCCGGTTGCGAACTCGTTGGTGGCGTCGTCACCGGTCTTGGAGGCGAGCTGCGAAGGATCGCAGGTGGAGTCGGTGATGTACAGGTCGAAGATCTGCTTGAAGTTGTCGAGATACTCGCCCTTGATCTCGTCGTCCTCCTGGTTGTGCTCCTTCTCGAACTCGTAGTAGAGCGGGAGGTTGGCGAGGTGGGTGGTGTAGCGCCAGCTGGAGGAGTCATCCATGCCGGCGGAAGTAAAGGCACCGTCAACGCCGAGCTCGTCCTTGCGGGCCTGGATGTCGTCGGCACAAGCCTTCAGCTTGTCGAAGGAGTTGATGTCCTCGGCCTTGTAGCCAGCCTTCTCGAGCAGCTGCTTGTTGTAGATGATGCCGTAGCTCTCCTGGACCCAGTCGATACCCAGATCCTTGCCATCGGACTGCAGAGCCAGGGAGTCGTCAATGAGCTCACCACGGAGCTTGGTATCGGACAGGTCGGCGCAGTAATCCTTCCAGTTCTTAAGACCGGTGGGGCCGTTGACCTGGAACAGGGTCGGAGCGGAGCTCTTGGACATCTCGGACTTGAGCTTCTCCTCGTAGGTGTTGGAGGCGGCGGTCACGATCTTGACCTCGACGCCCTTCTCCTTCTTATAGGCCTTGGCGATCTCCTTCCACTCCTTGTCGACCTCGGGCTTGAATTGGAGGAAGTAGACCTCGGCAGCGTCACCAGAAGCAGAGGAGCCGGAGCCGGCAGAACCGCCGCAGCCCACGAGACCCAGACCAAGAACCGCAGCCGCGGAACCAGCAAAGCCCAGGAACTGCCTTCTGCTCATTTCGTTCTTCATTACAATCCACCCTTTCACACCGTGGCGGCACCCTTTGCCGCCGCCTTCGGAGATTGGCTCGGGGACTTTGCCCCTTTTGCTGATTTGTACGATACGCTATTTGGCTAGTTGTTTGAACAAGTATTACTAGAGCGGTAGAAAAACTTCGGTGAACGGTAATTTCAACTTGATACTTGACAAGTTTTGTATAAACAATTATTTATTATCGAATGCAGAGAAAACGCCCGGTCAAGCCGATGCATCGTCGGTTTGACCGGGCGTTTTCGCTTTGAGGACATGAGTCTCGTCAGGCTGCAAGCTAGCCGGCTATCGCTTGGAGTTGACGCGGTAGTGGAAGATCTCGGGATGCGTGCGGGCATGCGTGACCTCGAACAAGATGCCGTCCGAGGTGTACGACTGGCTCTCCATGACGGCAACGCAGTTGTATTTGCCGAGGTCAAGATAGCTGCAGTCCTCATCGTTAGCAAGCTCGACGCTCACCGTACGGCGACTCGCCATCACCTTGACGCCGCGTTTGTGCTCCAGATAGTCGTAGATAGAATCCGCCGCGATCTCGGGAGTCAGGCCCTTGGCGATCGACGCCAAAAAGTAGCCATGGTCCACTTGGCGCGCGCTGCCGTTGAGGCTTCGGACACGCACGACGCGAATCAGCTCCTCGCCCACCTTAAAGCCCAGGCGACGAGAGAGTTGCTCAGTGCAAATCAAATGCTCAAAAGACTTGACCTCGGTCGATGCGACGGCATTGTTGCGTTTTGCGAACTCGCCAAACGACTCAACCTCTTCGAGTGCGCCCAGCATATCGGTTTCGCCCTTAAGCCAAATAACGCGCACGCCCTTGCCGTGTATAGGCTGCACAAACATCTGGTCGGCCAGCATGCTCAAGGCGCGTCGAACGGTATTGCGCGTGCAGCCAAACTCCGCGGTCAGCTCGGCTTCGGTTGGCAGCATCTCCTGAAACGCATAGGTCCCGTTGATGATGCGCGAACGGATCTCGCGGTAGATTCCTTCGTAAATCGCTTTTGGCATGATTTCACCTCTAATGAATATGTATGGCTAAGCACGATAGCATTTCTTAAAGTTGTTTAAACCGATTATCGGTAAAGCACGGATTATTTACCGTCGACGGTTCCCCCGAAACCCAAATCGGACCGAATCAAAACCGTCAATGCGGCAAGCAGCCAGTCCTCTACAATGAGTTCATTGTTTAAACGTTCTTGCTCGCACAGCATGTTGCATCCGAAAGGCATATTATGCTGCAGAAAATCCAACGTTTTGGCGGAGCCATGTTCGCGCCCGCCATGCTGTTTTCTATATCAGGCCTCATGGTCGGCATCTCCGCCCTCGCAACGACCGTAGACATCGTCGGCGACCTCGCCGTATACGGAACCCCCTGGTACGTTTTCTGGACTATCATTCAGCGCGGCTCGTGGACGGTCTTTAAGCGCCTTCCACTCCTTTTTGCCGTAGCGCTGCCTATCGGCCTTGCCCAAAAGCAACCGGCACGCTGCTGCCTCGAGGCGCTCGTCGCCTATTTTGCCTACTGCTTCTTTTTGAGCGAGATCATTAAGCTGAGCGGAGACAACCTTGGACTTAAGTACCCGTCGTTTTTGACCTCCGTTAGCGGCATCACCATCATCGACGGCATCAAGACGCTCGACACCGGCATTATCGGGCCGTTGGCAGTCTCGACCATCGTCGTTGCCATCCACGACCGCTTCTACGACGCCAAGGTGCCCGATTGGCTCGGCACGTTCTCCGGCTCCTCGCTGGTCTATCTCATCAGTTTTTTCGCCGTACTCGGCCTTGCCATTTTCTCGGCTGTCACGGTGCCCTACGTATACGATATAACCGAAACGCTGCGCCACGCGCTTGCGGGCATCGGTCCCTTTGGCGTAGGCATCTTTGTCTTTTTAGAACGAGCACTCGAGCCCTTTGGCCTGCACCACCTGCTCTACATGCCGATCTACTACGACAACCTGGTCATTAACGACGGCATCTACGCCACGTGGAGTAGTTTGCTCCCCATCCTCTCCCATAGCACGCGCCCCCTTAATGAGCTTGCGCCGTGGGCCGGTTTTACCGCCACCGGCTGGGTCAAGCTCTTTGGCCTTCCCGCCATCGCAGCTGCGTTCTACTCCACCGCAAAACCCGAGCGCCGCGCCGGCCTCAGGGTCATCCTTGTTCCCGCCATCATCGCCTCGGTGGTTTGCGGCGTTACCGAGCCACTCGAGTTTCTCTTTATGTTCACCCACCCCGGGCTCTTTTTGCTCTACGCCGTCTTATCGTCTTGCCTTGCCACAACCATGAATCTCTTTGGCATCGTCGGCATCTTCTCGGGCGGCCTCATGGAGATGGCGGCCTTCAACTTTATCCCGCTCATGCGGACGCATACCGGTGCCTATCTTTTGGCGCTCGGTATCGGCCTTGCCTTTAGCCTCATCTTTTTTGTTAGTTTTCGAGCGCTCATCTTGGTCTATGACCTTAAGACACCGGGCCGCGAGGATCATGTCGCCAATCGCGCGGCAATCGATTGTTTAACGGGAAGCGACTTTGCCAAAGAGCAATCTCCCAATGACGAGGTCAATAGTCGATCCGATCAAGATCACGTCCTCGCTGAGCGGGTAATTCAACTTTTAGGTGGCGTTGGCAATATCGTGGGCGCAACCAACTGCGCCACGCGCCTGCGCGTCGAGGTCGCAGACCCTTCCATCGTTGCAGATAACGCGTCGTTTGTCGCGGTGGGCGCCAAGGGCCTCATCATTACGGGCAAGACCGCCCAGGTGATTATCGGCATCTCCGTTCCCCGCGTTAAAGAGCATTTTGACCAGATCATGGGCCTCGAGCCTGAATTTGTGCCCACCACCTCGGCCTCCCCTGCCGCCAGCGCAGCCCATAAGCGCGGCGATATTTGCTTCTTCGATATCGACGGAACGCTCGCCTGGCAAGACCCTCGAGTGGCACAAGAGCTCCCCGAGAGCGAGCGAGACCTGTCCCCCTATCCCAACGAGGCGGTTTCGCAGGCAATCCGCGAGTTTGTCGCCAACGACAACATGGCCTTTATCTGCACGGGACGCACCCTGAGCTGCATCCACCCCAAACTTCTTGAGCTGCCCTGGACCGGCATCGTCTGTCTTGCGGGCGGTTACGCCGAGATCAACGGACACGCAATTCGCGATCTGTCGATGACACCCAGTATGTTGCAGCGTCTTGCCCCCTACCTTGAGCAATCGGGCGAGGTCATCCGCTTTGAGGGCCTCAACGGCGTCGTGCGCATGAGTGCCGATGCCCCCGATGCCCCCGGATACGCGCGCACCCTGGGCGACGCAGTCACGCAGCTGCAACATTACAGTGCCTATAAGATTTTGATGTCTACATCGCTCGCCAACCACATCGCTCAAGATAAGGCGCTTGAGCCGCTGCTGTGCTTTAACGAGCTCGAACTCGAGGTAACCGAAATCTCGCCCCGCGAATGCACGAAGCGTGGGGGCATCCAGTCTGTACTCGACGCCCTCGATCCCCACCACGGAACCGTATACGGCATCGGCGACGCCAGCAATGACGTCTCGCTGATGAACGCCGTCGATGTCGGTATCGCCATGGGCAATGCGCCGGACTATCTCAAGGATAAAGCCGATTACGTGACCGACACCGTCGATCACGACGGTGTCGTTGCGGCGCTCGAGCATTTTGGGCTGATTTAGGCGCGCTCCATCAAACGCACGCCCGTTGTCCCAAATCGTCAAAACTGCCGCGCCAAACGCCCTAATGTGGCAATATGTTGTCTGCATATTGCATCAACGCAACCTCAGAAAGAATGCGAGAACCCGTGTCCAGTCCGTTTACCAGCTTTTTAGCCCAGCACTTTGACCAGATTAACGACTATCTGGCCACGTTCTTTGACGGACAGGCGACCTCTGCCGATATCGAGCGCTACCTGTACGCGCCGCTCTCGGCTTTTACGGCCAACGCCGGCAAGCGCCACCGCCCGCTTATCTGCATGCTCGCCGCAACCGCAGTGGGCGGTAGCTTTGAGAGTGCCCGCAGCGCCGCGGCAGCCATCGAGCATTTCCAGTCGGGCGCGCTGATCCACGACGACATCGCCGACAACGGACAGCTGCGCCGCGGCAAGCCCTGCATGCACCTCACCGAGGGCACGGGCCTTGCCATCAATTGTGGCGACCTAGCGCTCACCATGGTCACCAAGACGGTTCTCGACGACCCCACGCTGGAGTCCGACGTGAAACTGCGCGTGCTCCACGAGCTCACCGAGATGATCGTTCGCACCATCGAGGGCCAGGCGCTCGACTTGGGCTGGGTCCGTGACGCACGCTTCGACATCTCGGTCGACGATTATCTGGACATGGCGACGCACAAGACCGCGTACTACAGCGGAGCCACGCCGCTTGCCACCGGAGCCATCATTGGCGGAGGCAGCGAGGAGCAAATTGAGGCGCTGCGCGCCTTTGGCCTGCACACGGGCCTTGCCTTCCAAATTCAAGACGACCTGCTCAACTTGATCGGCACCAAGGAGGCCGCCAACAAGGACTTCCGCACCGACATCACCGAGGGTAAGCGCACGCTCGTTGCCGTGCACGCCCTGTCTGATGAGCGCTATCACGACGAGATTGAAGCGATCCTTTCCTCGGGCACCGAGGACCCCGCGCAACTCGCACGCGCCGTGAAGATCTTCCAGGAGACCGGCTCTATCGATTACGCCCACACTTATGCGCTCGACCTGACCGCCAAGGCCAAAGCGGCCATCGAGGACGTTTCGCTCGACCCGCATGCACGTGAACTGTTCCTCTCCATGGCAGATTTCTTTGTGGAGCGCCTTAACTAGCGGGGGTTATAAAACCTGTCAGCAGCGTACTTGGGTACAACTTGCTACACTGTTGAGTGCATGTTTATGCATCCCTTTGCGTTGTCTATCCGACACACGCTCAAATAGTACGAATGGTACGCCGAAAGGGGTTCGTTCATGGAACCTATTACAACGGGCATGCAGGGAGCAGCCGTCGAGGACGTCCAGTCCCGCCTTCTGCAGCTCGGCTATACAATCGATGACACCGAGGTTGCCGACAAGCGCTTTGGCACCACCACCGAGCAGGCCGTCAGCACCTTCAGGCTCGACAGCGGCCTTGCTTCCGGTCATGCCGTCGATAT
>CABUOF010000069.1 GCA_902493125.1 uncultured Collinsella sp.
GGGCGCGGGGACCTGCGTGGAATTGGCGGCGGGCTCGCCCATGAGGGCGGCGTCCTGGGCGGCGACACCCTCGGTCACGCCGGCGGCACGGGCGTCGCGGGCGAGCACGGTGCGCGTATAGCTGATGGGCGCCCACAGGCTCTCGGGCCAGCACCAGCAGGTGACGTCGTTCACGCCGTCGACCTCGGGCACCGGAACACCCCAGTCGATGTTGCCGGTGATGCGGAAGGGCACGAGTGCCTTGCCGCTGCGGAAGCGCACGCCGCCGTTGGCGAGCACCGCGTGGGCGTCGTCGCGCTCCTTCCAGCTGGGGAAGGTGACGGTAAAGCTGCTCTTGTTGCCCTCGGGCTCCAGCACGGTGTGCTCGGGCAGCTGGTCCTCGACGGCGTCGAAGGCCTCGCGGAACTTGTTCTGGATGTAGAGCTGCGCCGGCAGCAGCCACTCTTCCATGGTCTTGGAGACCACGGAGCGGACCTGCGGGTTCTGGGCGAGCTTGGCGGTGTAGGTCTTCATAAAGTCGAGGTAGGCCGGCAGGTCGAAGTAGAGGTTGTCGACCGGGCGCAGCTCGGGCACCTCGCCGGTGAGCTGGCTCTTGGGCGCGATGAGCTCCTCGGGCTCAAACTGGTGGCCCAGATCGCACTCGTCGGCATAAGCCTTCTCGGACTTGCAGCCCTGAATGGGGCAGCGGCCGATCACCTGACGGCCGTTGAGGAACGTGCCGGCCTTGGCGTCGTAGAACTGCAGCGTGGAGCGCTTGGAGATGGTGCCCTGCTCGTGCAGGCGCTCGATAATCTCGGCGGTAACCTCGTTGTGAATCTGCGCAGCCGGCTCAAGGCCCGAGCCGCCGTAGATATCGCAGCTGATGTTGTAGTTGTTGAGGGTCGCGGCCTGGCGGGAGTGATTGGACTCGACGTACTCGCCGATGGACTTGTCGTAGCCCTCGTTCTCCTTGAGCTTGCGGTAGCTCTCCATGATGGGCGAGCCATAGCAGTCGGTGCCCGAGGTGAAGATGACGTTCTCGCGGCCCAGACGGTCGCGCAGGAAGCGGGCGAAGAAGTCGGCCGGGACAAAGACGCCACCAACGTGGCCAAAGTGAAGGCCCTTGTTGCCGTAGGGCTCGCCGGCGGTAACGATGGCGCGGCGAGGCCAGCTGGGACGGTCGTTCATGGAGTATTTGGATGCCATGGGACTCCTTCGCATATGGTGAGGGCGCGGCCGGGCGCAAGGCCTGACGACGCGGTGGTCAATTCGTGCATATCGTTCGACATTATCGCACATGCGGACGGGTACGTGGCAGGGGCGCTATCCTAAGATGCTATGAATGAGATTTCCAACATACATGCGTTTGAGGACGAGGAATTTCTGCACGCCTGCTTTGTGTGGGGGATGGCCGTGCTTGTGGTGTTTGCCGTGTGCCTGGTGCCGGTGTTTATGCTGCTGGGCGGGCCCGCAGACTTGGATGTGGCGGACGCGGGCGGCTGGACGGCGGTTTTGGGCTGGATAGTCGGCTTGGCTGCGGTTTCGGCGGCGTCATTTGCCGTGCACGAGCTGGTGCACGGTGTGTTATTTAAGCTTCTGGCGCCTGCGGGCGCGAAGGTGACCTTTGGGGCGAATCGCGAGACGGCGATGATCTATGCCTGCGCCGAGGGCGTGGTCTATTCGCGCCGGCGGTACGTGGCAGTTTGCCTGGCGCCGACGGTTGTTGTGACGGCGGCGTTTGCCCTGGGGCTTGCGTTTTCGGGCTATCCGCTGATGTGCTACCTGGCGGCCGGCTTGCATTTGTCGGGCTGTGTGGGCGACTGGTATTACGTGCGGACCATCCTGCGCGACCGCCGCATTGTCGCCTGCGAGGACACGTCCTTTGGCGTCCGCTTTTTCGCAAGGTAGTCTTTTGGGATGATTTTTCTGGGACGGGGATTAAAAAATCATTGTGGGAGAGGAGATGTCCATGAAGCCGTTGCTGCTGCACGCTTGCTGCGCGCCGTGCTCGCTGGAACCGGTTCGTCTGCTGCGCGAGGAGGGGTTTGAACCCACGATTTGCTGGACCAATCCCAATATCCAGCCGCGCGATGAATGGCAGCGGCGCTTGGACGAGCTGCGCCGGTGGTGTGCCGATGGCGGCATTGAGCTCATCGAGGCGGGGGAGGACCGCGAGCGCTGGGAGGCCGGCGTGGCCCCGTTGGGCGCCAATCGAGCCCGTCGCTGTCGCGCGTGCTATGCTCTGCGCCTGGCCGAGGCGTGCCGCGTGGCCCAGGAGCGCGGGTTCGAATATGTGGGTACGACGCTCGCCGTCTCGCCGTATCAGCTGTTCGATACCTGTAATGACGTGCTTGAGCGCTTGGCGGCGGCACATGGGCTCACCCCGGTCATTCGCGATTTTCGCCCGTATTACCCCGAGGCCACGCGCCGTTCGCGCGAGCTGGGCATGTATCGGCAGAATTATTGCGGCTGCCGATTCTCGGCCGTCGAGGCGGCCATGGACCGCGCCCGCATCCGCGACGAGCGTAAAGCCGCCAAAAAGTAGTTCATTTGGGACGTCAGCCTGCTAGGATGTAGAGCGGACTTTAGCTATATAAGGAGTATCCGACGTGTCTATGCGTACCGATGATTTTGACTACAACCTTCCCGAGGAACTGATTGCCCAGGCTCCTGCCGAGCCGCGCGACTCCTGCCGCCTGCTGGTGGTGGATCGCAAGGGCTCCCAGGCGGGAACGCCGCTGGAGCACGGCGGTACCGTTGAGCACCGCATCTTCCGCGACATCATCGACTATATCGAGCCGGGCGATGTGCTCGTCATCAACAAGACGCGCGTGATGCCGGCCCGCCTGATCGGTCGCAAAGCCGGCTCGGGTGGCGTGGTCGAGACGCTGCTGCTCAAGCGCCGCGAGGACGTGGATCCGCTGGGCCATGTTTGGGAGTGCCTGGTCAAGCCGGGTAAGCGTCTGAAGCCCGGTGCTCAGATTGAGTATCGCGCCGGTGGCGCCCATGCGCCCGAGGGCGCGCCCGTGGTGCTGACGGCCGAGGTCATCGACTTTGTCACCGATAGCCGCGGTGGCCGTCTGGTGCGCTTTGAGCCGGCCGGTTGCAATGCCGCCGGCGAGCCGCGCACGCTCGACGAGGCCATCCATGCTGCCGGCCACGTGCCGCTGCCGCCCTACATTACCGATTACGAGGGCGATCCCGAGAAGTACCAGACCGTCTACGCCATGAAGGAAGAGCACTCGGCTGCCGCTCCCACGGCGGGTCTGCACTTTACCCCCGAGCTTATGGCCGCTATCGAGGCCAAGGGTGCGAAGTTTGCCGCCGTCGAGCTCGAGGTGGGCATCGATACCTTCCGTCTGGTGGAGGAGGACGATCCCACGCAGCATGTGATGCACACCGAGCGCTACCACGTGTCGCAGGAAGTTGTCGACGCCGTGCATAAGGCGAAGGCCGAGGGACATCGCGTGATCGCCGTCGGCACCACCGCGGTGCGCTCGCTCGAGAGCGCGTTTGACGCAGACGCGCCGGTGTCCGATCCAGCTGTGACGGCGCGCTATTTTGAAGGTCGCGAGGACGGCGCCGACACGCTCGGCCGCGGCGACATCGTGGTGCGCGAGAACGCGACAACGCAGCTCTACCTCATGCCTGGCTCGACCTATCACGTGGTCGACGCACTGATCACCAACTTCCACGTGCCGCGTTCCACGCTCATGATGCTTGTGAGCGCGCTTGCCTCCCGCGACCAGATCATGGATGCCTACGCCGCCGCTATCGAAGAACGTTATCGCTTCTTCAGCTTTGGCGATGCCATGCTCATTTGTTAGTTACGCGGTTTTACCAAACCGCGTAACCAGTTGACGCTGCAAACCCACCAGAGCGGCAATCTGCCTTTCAACTTCGGCGGCATGACCAGAAGGTCAATGCCGCCTCGTTTCAAGGCACCTTGCTCGCCTGGCGGGTTTTCGCTGTCGTTGCCAAGACATCGGCGTTGCCTTGGTCGCAAGTAGTCATCGGGTAGTCATCGGGGACGTTCTTTAATGACTAGTCGTTTAAGAACGTACCCAACGACTACTTTTGGGCGCTTACCGTTAAGCGGAAGGGGTGTTATCGGCGGCCTTCTTTTGGGCATACAATGGCTATTGGTTTGCTGCGGTGAAGGCCTGCCCGCTCCGCAGCTTTTTTCTACGGTTAAAGGAGTATGTATGTCCGTTGAGGTCATGAGGTCTGTGATCGATGCTGCCGAGGGGCGCGTGCCCGTCGACACGCTGTTTACCAATGCGCAGATCGTCGACGTGTATGGCCAGCGTGTGGCGCCCGGCAGCGTTGCCGTCAAGGACGGTGTGATCGTCGGCGTGCTCTACGATGGTCGCGACGATGCCGCTGGCACCTACGAGGCAACTGAGGTCATCGACTGCCAGGGTCGCTATCTCGCTCCCGGTTTTATTGACGGGCATCTGCATATCGAATCTTCGAACATCCGTCCCGCCGAGTATGCTCGCATGGCCGCGACGCGCGGTACTACCACCGCCATTGCCGACAGCCACGAGATTGCCAATGTTGCCGGTCTCGACGGCTTGCGCTTTATGATCGAGGACGGCCGCCGCGCACCCATCTCCATCAAGTACATGATGCCTTCGTGCGTGCCCGCACTGCCCGACGAGCAGGCCGGTGCCGTTATTTCGGCTGCCGATATGCAGGCGTTTTTTGCCGAGCATCCAGGCGATGTCTTTGGTCTGGGCGAAATGATGAACCTGCCGGGCGTCTTTATGGCCGACCCCGAGACCTGTGCTCGCATCGATGCTGCCAACCAGACGCCGTCCAAGCAGGTTGACGGCCACGCGCCGCTCGTTGCCGGTAAGGACCTCAACGCCTATGCCGCAGCAGGTATTATCGCCGACCACGAGTCGACGATTCCCGAGGAGGCGCTCGACAAGCTGTCTCGCGGCATATATGTGATGCTGCGTGAAGGCGCGTGCAGCCACGACCTGGCCAATTTGTCCCCGATGCTGCTGGAGAATCCCGCGCGCGCCCGCCGCTGCTGCTTTGCGACTGACGACCGTGCTCCCTCCGACGCGCTTTCGACCGGTATGATCGACAACGCCTGCCGCGTGGCTATCGAGGCCGGTATTGACCCCGTGGTTGCCATCTCTATGGCGTCCCTGTCCACGGCCGAGGCGTTTGGCCTGGACCACGGTTGCCGCGACCCGCACGAACTGCGTGGCGCCATCGCCCCGGGCAAGCGTGCCGACCTGTTGGTGCTCAACGATCTGACGTTTGCCACGGCTCCGCATCGCGTGTATGCAGCCGGCGCGCTCGTGGCACAGGACGGCACTTTTGTGGGCGAGGTTGCGCCCGAGACCGCCGAGGTCGCAGCGCTTGCCGATGAGCTGCGTGCTTCCGTTAAGCTGCCGAAGCTATCGCTCGACGTGTTCGACTATGCCTTTAAGCCGGGCGAGGCCGTGATCGACGTGGTGCCGGGCAAGGCCATCACGGGCATGGTTCGTCCCGAGAATGCCGAGGGTCTGCGCCGCATTATGCTGATCGAACGTCACGGTCGCGGCGTGTCGCTGCAGGCCGAGGGCGCCGATGGCGACGGTCCCGCCGGCATGGGGCTCGTCGGCAAGCATATCGGCCGCGGCTGGGTGCGCGGCTTTACCATCACAGGCGGCGCTATCGCCTCGACGATCGGCCACGACTCGCACAACGTGTGCGTGGTGGGCGATAACGCTGCCGATATGATGGCGGCTGTTGAAGCCGTGGATCAGGGCGGTCACGTGCTAGTGCGCAACGGCGAGGTCGTGGCGCGCATTCCGCTGGCGCTCGGTGGCCTTATGAGCGAAGGCACGGCCGAGGATGTCGCCGCGCAGCACGACGACTTTATGGTCAAGGCGCGCGCCATGGGTATTGAGCCGCCGCTCGATCCCATCATGGGCATCATCTTCCTGCCCCTGCCGGTGATTCCGACGCTCCGCATCCGCCCCGAGGGCATGTTCGACGTCACCACCTTCACCTACGCCGACTAGTCATCGGGGACGCACTTAAACGACTAGTTGTAACGTTTATGACTGCGGGGTCTTATTTGAGCTCCCTTTGGGTACGTTGGAATCGGATACACGCTCGATTCCATCAAGCCCGAAGGGAGCTTTTCTATGGTTAAACTGATTGCATCCGATATGGACGGCACGTTGCTTGACGAAAACGGCCAGGTGCCTCCCGAGACCTACGAACTGATTTTGGCGCTACGCGAGCATGGCGTGCATTTTGCCGCATCGTCAGGCCGCCGCTACGATCGCCTGTGCGAGTTCTTTGCGCCCGTTCGCGACAAGATGGACTTTGTCGCCGCTAACGGCGCCCAGGTCTACGCCGACGGTAAGATGGTGGACCGCGAGGTGTATTCGCACCTGGCGATTCGAAGGCTCGCCCAAGCCGTCGCGACGTTTCCCAATCTGCATCTTGCGCTTTTTGACCGCACCAAGTCCTTCTTGCTCGATGACGAGTGCAAGTTCGTGCGTGAGGTCGATAAGGACCTTCCCAATGCCGAGCGCATTTGGGAGCTGCCCGATCCCAGCGTAAATATCATCAAAGCGAGTATCTTTTGCGACGACGGTGCCGTTATGGACAGTGCGTACGTGCTACAGCGCGAACTTGGTCAGCTCTTTACTTTTGCGCCTTCGGGTAACGCGTGGATCGATGCCATGCAGCCCGGTGTGTCGAAGGCCTCGGGTATCGCGCAGCTCGCGGAACATTACGGCATTGGTCGCGACGAGGTTATGGCGTTTGGTGACTCGATGAACGACTACGAGATCATTCGCTTTGTCGGCACGGGCTGCGCGATGGAAAACGCGCGCCCCGCGCTTAAGGCGGTGGCCGATCGCGTCGTAGGCTGCAACCGCGACCACGCCGTCCAGCAAGAGCTCCGTCGTGTGCTGGAGAGTCTCGCTTAATCCGGCAGATGGGGACGTTCCTTTTCTGCCGGCAGTGGGGGACAGTCCTTGCAGCTTTTTCGCGAAGACTGTCCCCAACGACTAGTCGTTTAAGAACGTCCCCAATGACTCGCCGATGACTAGGCGAGGGCGGCCATGATGGTGCGGGCGACGCCGTCGTGGTCGTTGTCGCATTCGGTGATAGCGTCGGCGGCGTCGCGGTCCTCGGGTTCGCCGTTGATCATGGCCATGCCGTGGCCCGCTGCCTGCAGCATGGGGATGTCGTTGATGTTGTCGCCGAACGCCCAGGCGTCGGCGAGACGCTCGCCCAGATGCTCGCATAGCCACGTGAGGGCCGTTCCCTTGGTGGCGCCCTCGCCCATGACCTCGATATTCATGGCGTACGAACGCGTGACCTCAATTCCTCCGAGCGTGTCGAGCGCCGCCGCGATGGCGTCGCGATCGGCCGGGTCGTGCCAGTACATGGCGATGCGTTCGAGCGTCTCGACCTCGTCGATCTTGCTATCGATATCCATGTCGATCGGTGTTCGTGTGCGCTTGAGCGAAGCCGCGATGTGGGGGTCGCCGCCGCAGAATTCGTCCAGGCGCGTGTAGAGCGAGCGAGGGAGGAAGCACTGCCCATCCGCGAAGATATCGAAGGTGACGTCATGGCCGGCGGCAATGCTATGGACGCGGTGGGCGATGGCGCGGTCGAGCGGTCGGCTCAAAATGCGCGTAGCACGTGAGGTATCGGTGGGCGTACCGTCCTCGAGCTGCCAGACGCTGGCACCGTTGGCGCAGACCGCGTAGCGTACGGCGGGGTGGGCGAGGATGGGCTCAAAGATGCCCGACAGCGGACGCCCCGTGCAGGGCACAAACTCAATCCCACGCCGAGCGAGTTCGTCGAGCATTGCCCAGGTGGCGTCGCTCATCTGCTTATCACTCGTCAGCAGCGTTCCGTCCATATCGGAAAACACAATCATTTGATGCAGCCCTTTCTACTGGCAAAAAAGCGTGGCCAAGGGCTTGGGTCCCTGGCCACGCTCAAGATCTATAACGGTCCGTATCCTAACGATCGGCGAGCGGCTTGTACTCCAGCGGCTCGATAACCGGGCGGTACGCGGGACGGATGATGCGGTGCGCGCAGAAGAGCTCTTCCATGCGGTGCGCAGACCAGCCGGCCATGCGGGCGACGGCGAACAGCGGCGTAAAGAGCGTCTCGGGCACGCCGAGCATCTTGTAGATAAAGCCCGTGTACAGGTCGATGTTGGCACAGATGGGCTTGGTCATGCCGTGATCGCGCATCACTTGCGGGGCCAGGCGCTCGATGCGCTCGATGAGCGCGAACTCCTCGCCCAGGTCCTTCTTGGCGGCAAGCGTGCGCGCGTAACGACGGCACACCTCGGCACGCGGGTCGCTCAGCGTGTAGACGGCGTGGCCCATACCGTAGATGAGACCCGTGCCGTCGAAGGCCTGCTTGTCGAGGATCTTGCCCAGGTAGGCTGCGACCTCGTCCTCGTCCTCCCAATTGGAGACATGCGCACGGATGTCCTCATGCATGGACACGACCTTGGCGTTGGCGCCGCCGTGGCGCGGGCCCTTGAGCGAGCCGATAGCCGCGGCGTAGGCGGAATACGGGTCGGTGGCCGAGGAGGACAGCACGCGGCAGGCGAACGTGGAGTTGTTGCCGCCGCCGTGCTCGGCATGCAACATAAGCATCACATCGAGCAGCATGGCCTCGTCGCGGGTGAATGCCATGCCGCCGCGTAGGACCTGCAGGATGGTCTCGGCGGTGGAGAGGCCGGGTGTGGGGTGCGGTACATGAACCTCGGAGCCGCGGCGCTTGGCGACCGAGGCCATATGCGCGAAGGCGGCGATACGGGGGAGACGGGCGAGCATGGAGATGGCGACGTCGATTTCGTGCTCGGGTGTAATGGCGTCGGGCTCGGCGTCGAAGGCGTAGAGCAGCAGCACGGCGCGCTGAAGCACATTCATGATGCTCGACGACACCGTGGTCATGGGGAACTCGCGGACGTATTCGTCGCTCAGGTGCCTAAAAGCACCCAGGCGCTCGCAAAAGCCGTCGAGCTCTTCCTTGTTGGGCAGCGAACCTGTGATAAGCAGATAGGCGACTTCCTCGTAGCCGTAGCGGTTCTCGGCCTGGGCGTTGTTGACCAGATCCTCGATACTGTAGCCACGAAGCGTGAGCTTGCCCTGATCGGGCACGACTTTGCCGTCGACCTTGTTGTAGCCGTGCACGTCCGAAATACGGGTAAGGCCCGCGACCACGCCCGAGCCGTCGGCATTGCGCAGGCCGCGCTTGACGTTGTGCTCTACGAACAGGTCCTCGTCGTACGGGGCGGTCGGCAGGCCGTGGTAGAGGTTTTCGCTTTCGGGCGAAATCTGACGGCTCGCCTCGTAATCCAGAACCAGGCGGCTCAGGTGATCGTCGAAGCGGTAGTAGATTTTCTTGGCGTCGTAGGCCATGCGCGCTCCTCTCCGGTCCGCTTTGGGGCCGCGCGCTTGGACGATATGACGTCAAGCTGCCCCGAGCGGCTTGTTCGCTACAGGCGGTACATAAAGTTAAAGACGTCCTCGCGCTGGATGGACACGTTGACGCCCGAAAGCTCGCCGGCCTCGGCCAGCGCCTTCTGCAGCTCGGCGAAGTCGAGCTTGGACTCGGCGGTGTCGGCCAGCATGGTCATGGTGAAGATGTCCTCGATAATGGACTGCGTGATGTCGCGGATGTCGACGTTGGCCTCGCCCAAAACGCGGGTGACGCCGGCGACGATGCCGGGGCGGTTCTTGCCAAGGACGGTGATGACGATGCGGGAGGACGAGATCTCGGCCATGGGAAACCCTTTCGCGTGGTTGCGGCGCGCGCGGGGCGCTCCGCTACGGTACAGTGTTCATCATTGTACCTGTCTGGCGCTAAAAGGGGTGTGCTTACTGCGGCGTTACACGTCTGCAACATGGGTGAAGGCTCGTCGGGGTGCGTGCTCGCTGCGGTTGGCC
>CABUOF010000070.1 GCA_902493125.1 uncultured Collinsella sp.
GTCAATGCCGCCTCGCTTCAAGGCACCTTGCTCGCCCTGGCGGGCTTTCGCTGTCTGCGCCAAAACATCGACGTTACCGTGGTCCAAACTAGTCGTTGGGGACGTCCTTAAATGACTAGTCGTTTAAGAACGTCCCCAATGACTAGTCGGATTGATAATTTGTGCGGGTTGTGGTTTTGTGACCTGCTGAAATTAAAGATACTGTACAACTGTACGTTAATTCGTCTTCGTAGTATATTGCTACCCGCAAAACTCAATACCATTGTGCTCTGAGACGCTAAAGCGCTTACGTACAATGGTTATCGATAGTACGATTCGATTCAACGACAGGATGGATGGTCCAAGCGTGAGTCTCGGCAGCAAACTATCCAATGCAAAGGTCTCCTTTGCGATATTTAAGCGCGACATTAAGCGACTGCTTGTGAACCCCGTCGCCTTGGTGGTTACCCTTGGCGTGTGCGTTATTCCCTCGCTGTATGCCTGGTACAACATCGTGGCCAACTGGGATCCGTACGGAAACACCCAGGGCATCAAGATTGCCATCGCCAACAACGATCGGGGCACCCAAAACGACCTGGTGGGCGAGCTCAACGCGGGCGATCAGGTCGTCGATCAGCTCAAGGAGAACGATCAGCTGGGCTGGACCTTCGTCGATTCTGCGGCCGATGCCAAAGAGGGCGTCGAGAGCGGTGAGTACTATGCGGCCATCGTAGTCCCCAAGAACTTCTCGGATAACCTGGTTTCGATGCTCGACGGCAACTACCATCAGCCCAAGCTTACGTACTACGTCAATGAGAAGAAGAGCGCTATTGCGCCCAAGGTTACCGACACCGGTGCAAACACCATCGAGGAGCAGATCAACTCGGAATTTGTCTCCACGGTGGGCGAGACCGTTGCCAGTATTGCCAAGGATGCCGGAGTCGATTTAAAGGACAAGGCAACCCAGACTCAGGATTCGTTGGCCGGTTCGGTATCAGAGGCTACGTTGGGCGAAGTGCGTGATTCGATTGGCGACATGAATGCCGCCATCGATAAGACGAGTGGTTCCATTGCCTCGGCAGATGCGGCACTTGCCGGTCTGCAGGGTCAGGCGCCGTCGCTGACGCAGGCGATCTCCCAGGGCAATGACCTGCTGGGCGAGGCTCGCGCCACGGCGGGCAACTCTGTCGCCTCGCTCTCCAAGGCGCTCTCGGAAGGCAGCCTTGCGCTCACCAAGACGTCAGCCTCCGCAAACGCTGCGATTGGCAAGCTGACGGGCGCGGTCACATCTACGACCACCCGCATCGACAACTCGCTTGAGTCTCTCCAAGCGACGATCGACCACAATAAGGCCGTTATCGGGCACTTAGAGATTCTCGCCAATGACACGTCGACAGGTTTCGAGGAAATTGACGCGCGCATTGTATCGATCATCGATTTGCTCCGCGAGCAGAATGAAAAGCTTCAGAGCATCAAGGACGGTCTGTCTGCGCAGTCGAGCGCCATGGCGAATGACGCTGCGGCTGTCTCGGGTGCCAGCGACGCTATCAATAATGCAATTCAGACCGGTGCGACCAACCTTGGCCAGGCTCAGACGGACCTGGGTCAAAACGCGCTGCCGAAGGTCTCGAGCGCACTTGATTCGTTTGCCGCCGTCTCGGGTGATCTGACGGGAATCGTGTCTGGCCTCACGCCTACTATTGCAAGTGCGCGCGGTACACTTTCGCAACTCAACGCCACGCTCGGTCAGGCCAAGACCACGCTGTCCCAGACCGATGCCTCGCTTGCCAAGGTCCAGGACAAGCTCGCAACCGCCGCCAACGACATCGCGGCGCTACAGACCTCCGAGTCCATGGGCGAGCTGGCCGGCCTGATGGGCGTCGACGTCGATGATGTTGCAGACTTCATGGCATCTCCGGTCGAGCTGACCTCAAAGTCAATTTACCCGGTCAAGAGCTTTGGTTCGGGCATTGCCCCGTTCTATACCAATCTGGCGCTGTGGGTGGGCGGCTACGTGCTTATCGCCATCTACAAGCTCGAGGTCGACCGCGAAGGCATCGGCAGCTTTACCGCGCGTCAGGGCTACTTTGGCCGCTGGTTGCTCCTGGTGATCCTGGGCGCGTTGCAGGCCATCATCGTTACGGTAGGCGATCTGGTGATCGGCGTGCAGTGCGTCAGCCCGCTGCTGTTCGTGCTGGGCGGCATCGCCATCTCGTTCACCTACGTCAATATCATCTATGCGCTGTCCACCACGTTTAAGCATATCGGCAAGGCTATCGGCGTCATTCTGGTTATCGTGCAGATCCCGGGTTCGTCGGGCATGTACCCCATCGAGATGATGCCAGGCTTCTTCCAGTGGCTGCACCCGCTGCTGCCCTTTACCTACGGCATCAATCTGCTGCGCGAGACGGTCGGCGGCATGTATTCGTTCAACTACCTGTTTAACCTGTGCATTCTGGGCGTGTTCTTGATCGTGGCGCTCTTTATCGGCCTGCAGCTGCGTCCGCTGCTGCTCAACCTTAACCTGCTCTTTGATAAACAGCTCTCCACGACCGGTATGATGATTTGCGAGTCCAACGACCTGCCGCGCCAGCGCTACTCGCTGCGCACGGCCATGCGCGTCATGCTCGATTCCGATTCGTACCGTCGCGAACTGCTCGATCATGCGGTCGCCTTTGAACATCGCTACCCGTACTACATCAAGGGCGGTTTTGCCGCCGTGGTGGGCGTTCAGGTCCTGCTCTTTGTCCTGTCGACGGTTCTCGATATCGACAATAACGGCAAGATCATCCTGCTTGTCATTTGGATCATCTCGGTTATTGCCATCTGCGGCTGGCTGATCAATATCGAATATATCCGAGCGAGCCTCAATACCCAGATGCGCATCTCGGCGCTTTCGGATGAGGACCTGCGTCGCGAGATGCGCGAACACACGGCCGCCATTCCTGCCGCCCGCCACATGTTTGGCCTCAACGCCAGCGAGCGTGGTGCCAAGGGCGGCGATCAGTCCACGGGCCGCTTGCCGCATATCGGCTCGCACCATAAATCTCAGGGCAGCGACAGCACAGCCACAAATGATGGAGATACCACCGCGCTCGGCAAGCACTCCAAAGGAGGTGAGGCATAAATGAAGAACATCCTGCATCTGTTTAAGCGCGATGTCCAAAACGTGTCTCGCTCCGTAATCGGCTTGGTTGTCGTGATGGGCCTCATTATCGTACCGTGCCTGTACGCGTGGTTTAACATCGCCGGCAGCTGGGATCCGTACGGCAACACCGGCAATCTTAAGATCGCCGTGGTCAACACCGATGAGGGTTACGAGAGCGATCTGATCCCCGTCGAGGTCAACGTGGGCGAAAACGTGACCGCCACCCTGCGCGGCAACGAGAACTTCGACTGGGTTGTGCTCAACGATCGAGAAAAGGCCATCGAGGGCGTCAAATCGGGCGCATACTATGCGGCTGTCGTTATCCCTAAGACGTTTAGTGCCGATATGATGACGCTCTTTTCGACCGACGTTAAGCATGCCGATATCGAGTTTTACGAGAATCAGAAGGCCAACGCCATCGCGCAGATCGTGACCGAGAAGGGTTCGAGCGCCGTTCAGAACCAGGTTAACGAATCTTTTACCGAGACCATTACGAGCATCGGTCTTAAGACGGTGTCCAGCCTGCTCGATTACATGAGCACCGACCAGGTCAGCAACTTTATCGCCAACCTGTCCTCGACGCTTGGCGATTCGATTGAGGACCTGCGAGACGTTCAGGCAAATGCTTCGTCGCTGGCGGGCATTTTGAGCTCCACGTCCGATTCGCTGACGTCGGCGAGCGGCATGCTCAAGCAGACCGGTGCCGTCGATGAGTCGACAAAGCAGCTCATGGAACATGCCAAAAGCGGCATCGATGATTCCAAAGAAGCGCTTAAGGCGGCAAACGATGCCATCGATGCCGCAATCGATGGAAGTGCGGGTTCGTTCGACAATGTGTCTGCCGAGCTCGCGAAGGCGTTCGACACCGCAAACCAGCATGTCGACCTTACGGTGTCCCAACTCAACGATGCCGCTGCGGCCCTCAATGCGCGCGCCAAGGATATCGATGCGATGGCCGATCAGCTCCGCAGCCTTGCCGACCAGGTGAGCGATGAGAATTTGAAGGACGGCCTCAAGTCCGCCGCGACGTCGCTGGGCAGAATCGCCGTTGAGTACCGCAACAATGCCAAGGATCTGGCGGCTACCGCGAAGTCTCTCTCCGATAGCATGGCCGAGGTCAACAACTTGCGTGCCGAGGTCGATCAGGCCATCGCTGATGCCAAGGCCGGCATCGCGGGTGCCAAATCCGATTACGATTCCACGTTCTCGGTTAAGGCCAAGGAGCTCAAGAAGACGGTTTCGGGCATTCTGGACTCGCTTGATGGCATCTCGGGCGACCTGGATAGCGCCGTAGGCGGCCTGACCGACGCATCCGGCTCGTTGGCGAAGGGCCTCTCCAAGGCCGCCAAGCTGGTCAACAAGGCTTCCGATCAGCTAGGTGAAGCGTCCGATAAGATCAGCGCCTTTAAGGACGAGCTCGATGGCGCCCTGATGTCGGACGACCTTGCCACGATCAAGACGATGATTGGCAACGATCCCGAGGGTTTGGCCGTGTCGCTTTCCGGTCCCGTCGCGCTCGATCGCAAACCGGTCTATCCGATCCGCAACTACGGCTCGGCCATGGCGCCGTTCTACACGATTCTGTCGCTCTGGGTCGGCTCGATCGTGCTGGCGGCCATGATGAAGGTCTCGGTCGACGACGAACTCATCAACGAGCTCATCCCCGTGCGCTTGCACGAGATCTACCTGGGTCGCTACCTGTTCTTTGGCGGTTTGGCCCTGCTGCAGGCAACGCTCGTGTGCGCGGGCGACATCCTGTTCTTTGGCATCCAGTGCGACAACCCGCTGCAGTTTGTGCTGGCGGGCTGGGTCGCGAGTCTCGTGTTCTCCAATATCGTCTACACGCTTACGGTGTCGTTTGGCGATATCGGCAAGGCTTTGGCCGTTGTGCTGCTGGTCATGCAGGTCGGCGGTTCGGGCGGTACGTTCCCCATCGAGATGACCGGCCCCGTGTTCCAGGCGATCTATCCGTTCCTGCCGTTTACCCATGGCATTAACGCCATGCATGCCGCCATGGCTGGCGCCTACCATATGGAGTACTGGGTTGAGCTGGGCATTCTGGCGAGCTATCTGATTGCGTCGCTGGCCCTGGGCGTCGTCTTCCGCCGTCCGGTCATCAAAGCCAACGACTGGATCATCGAAAAACTGGAGTCAACCAAATTGATTTAGTTCAGACACGTAAACGCTGTCAGAACATCGAGGCCTTCCAGTTTTACACTTTATTATGCTGGATTGCGATGCAACGCCGGTTGTTGCTACAGTAGCGGGGCGTGCCGGGGGTCCGGTGCGCCCCGTTTTTATTTGACCATGAGGCGGCACGCAGCCATACGCGTGCGGACACCACGCCAAGATTGAGTGTGAGGATGTTCCATGGCCCAATACGCTGCCAACGAAATCGAAAACATGCCCGATAGCCCTGTCGCACGGGAGGACCTGGGCGCCGGCGGCACCTCCCGCGGCGCCGGCGCACGCTCGCCGCTGTTCTGGAAGGTCTTGCTGCTTTCGATAGCGGTCATCTGGGGCTATTCCTTCACCACCATGAAGGATGCGCTCGATACCGTTCCGGTGTTCGAACTGCTCTATATTCGTTTTCTTCCGGCTTCGCTGGTTATGTTCGCCATCTTCCACAAACGCATCATCGCGCACTTTAATGCCCGCAACCTTATCGTCGGACTTGGTATGGGCGCACTTATGTGGGGCGCGTACGGTTTGCAGACGATTGGCCTGGCACAGACCACGGCGGGCAAGAGTGCATTTTTGACGGGTACCTATTGCATCCTCGTGCCGTTTGCGAGCTACGTCCTAAGCGGCGAAAAGCTTACCCGTTACAACTTGGGCGCCGCGTTGCTGTGCCTGGCGGGCATTGGTCTGGTGGCGCTCGATAGCGTCGAGTTCAATGTCGGCGATGTCATCACACTGGGCGGTGCGGTCTTCTTTGCCATCCAGATGGCGGTGACCGCCAAGTATGGCCGCAAGATGGACATCAACGTCATCACGTTTTGGATGTTTGTGGGCAACGGCGTCTTGAGCTTGGCAACGTCGCTGCTATTCGAGACCCAAGCGCCCGCGTCCGTGTGGACGCCGAGCTTTATCGGTGTGATGGCGTTTCTATCGGTGGGCTGTACGTGTGTGGCTCTGCTCATCCAAAACGTCGGCCTGGCGCATGTCCCGGCCTCAACGGGCTCGCTGCTCCTTTCGATGGAGTCGCCTTCGGGTGTGCTGTTCTCGGTGCTGCTGATGGGGGAGGCGCTCACCTCGCGCCTGCTCGCCGGCTTCGCGCTCATCTTTCTTTCGATTATCTTGAGCGAGACGCATTTCGATTTTTTGCGTCGAAAGCCGCGTCCGCAATTGTAAACAATTTGTTGCGCCGCCTCCCGGGGCGGCATTTTTTATGCGTCGCCCTTAAAGTAGTACCTTGCACTTTACGCTATCAAAGTGCTTGCTGCAAAAACGTTACTGGAGGGCATCTATGGCACCAGCACTGTCCGGTCTTCAACCGCAATCAGCGCCCAAGGCCACCGCGTCGGCGCAGACCGCTATCGGTGACGGTCTTGTTGCAGAAGCTCAGGCTTTTGCAGATGAGCTCGCTGCGTGGCGACACGATTTACATCAGATGCCCGAGCTGGGTAATAGCCTCCCGCAGACCTCTACGTATATCCAAGCGCGCCTGACCGAGATGGACATCCCATTTGCTACGCTCGTCGATGGTTCCTGCGTTGTGGGCCTTGTCGGCGCCGGTGCCGCCGCGGCCCAAGGCAATGGCATCTGCACGAATGAGCAGGCCGGTACGGTCATCATGCTTCGTGGCGACATGGACGCCCTGCCCGTTGCCGAGGAATCCGGCGAGCCCTTTGCATCCACCAACGGCTGCATGCACGCTTGCGGTCACGATATGCACGCGACGGCGCTGCTTGGTGCGGCTCGTATGCTCAAAGCGCGCGAGGCAGAGCTTGTTGATGCCAACGCTACGGTTAAGTTGCTGTTCCAGCCGGGCGAGGAGACCTTTGAGGGAGCACGCGCTGCCATCGCCGACGGCTTGCTCGAGAACCCGCGCCCTCAGGCGGCCTTTGCCATGCATGTCAACAGCCAGTCGCCGCTCGGCCTGGTGCTCGACGGCAGCCCGGCGCTTTCGGGCGTGTACGGTTTTCGCATCACGCTTCAGGGCAAGGGCGGCCATGGCTCGAGCCCCGAGATTTGCATCGACCCCATCACGGCCGGCGTGCATGTGCACCTGGCGCTCCAGGAGCTTATCTCCCGCGAGGTGCCGGCGGCCAAGGAAGTCGCGCTTACCGTTGGTAAGTTTGCCGGCGGCTTGGCGGCCAACGTCATCCCTGACACCTGCGTGCTTGAGGGAACGCTGCGCGGCTTTGATGTTGAGCTCATGGCTCACCTAAAGACCCGCATCGCGGAGGTCGTAAACGGCGTTGCTGCAACATATCGTACGTCGGCGACCATCGAGACGCTTTCGGATGTTCCGCCGCTTGTACTCGACAGCGATATGACTCAGGCGTCGCTTGGCTACGTGGGCGCAGTGCTGCCCAAGGCGGCTTTCTTGCCGCTTTTCCATGCCATGGCGAGTGAGGACTTCGCGCTTATCTCGAGCGAGATTCCGAGTGCGTACTTTACCGTGGGCGCGGCCGTAACCGACACGGACGAGCATTTTGCCCAGCACCATCCCAAGGCACGTTTTAACGATGCCGAGCTGCCGCTCGGTGCTGCGGCCTATACCGCCGTCGCTTTGGGCTATATCGCCGACCACCGGTAGCATCCAACCTTGCCTTTCAAGCCTGCGGGCATGGCCGTAAGGCCTATGCCCTTGTCTTTCAAGGCAATCTTGGGCACTACCGGCGCCCGGCGCCGGCTATTCGTTTGTTAAATAAGGAGCAGTATGCCCCAGCAGCGTAAGTTCTTCCCCGGCTGGCTCGTGGTGGCCTCCGGCTTCGTGATCATGGCCACGTGTTACACGATTTTTGTCAATTGCATGAGCCTGTTCCAGCCGCTGATCGTCAGCGACCTGGGTATTTCCCTTGCGCAGTACAACGTCTCCAATGCGATCTCTACCGTGGTGAGCGTTATCGGATCGCTTGTCATTGGCCATGTTGCCGATAAAGTAAGCGGTCGCGTTTTGGGCTCCCTAACCGTTATCGCCACCTCGGCGGTGCTCGCGGGCATGAGCTTTGTGGGTGAGCTTTGGCAGGTCTATGTGCTCTTTGCCGTCTCGGGCTGCTTCGCTGTGGCCTCGACCCGCCTGCTCATCAGCCTAGTGACCGCCAACTGGTTTACCGCCAAGCGAGGCCTTGCCATCTCCATCGCACTTTCGGGCTCGGGCTTTGGCGGCGCTATTCTGCCTCCCATCGTGAGCTCGCTTATCGTGAGTGTGGGCTGGCGCTCTGCGTTCCTGGTACTCGCTGCCGTCTGCATGGTGGCGGCACTGCCCATCATGGCCTACTCCTTCCGCACTAAGCCTTCCGAGATCGGCCTTAAGCCGCTCGGCGAGAACCCGGGCGATCCGTCCGTCTCGACGGCTGGCGACAAGGACGAGCACACGGCGCCCGAGGTTAGCGTCGGCTGGTCTCGCATCAAGAAGAGCCCGGCGTTTTGGCTGCTTGTCGTCGCCTTCCTCTTTATGGGTCTCGTTAACGGCGCCATCTTGCCCAACCAAGTCACCAACATGACGAGCGTTACCGTCAACGGCGCCAAGATCGTCACGGGCGGTCATGATCCCATGTGGGCGGGCACTGTGCTTTCGGCCTATATGGTCACCGTCGTTATCGCCAAGATTTCGCTCGGTGCGATTTATGACCGCTTTGGCCTGCGCTTTGGCAATATCCTTGGCTCCGTTGCGTGCATTATCGCCTGCGTGGCGCTGTGCTTCCCGACGACGGACCTCGGTCCTATTGTCGCCGCTGTGAGCTTTGGTATCGGAACGTGCATGGGCACCATCACGCCTACCATCGCCGCGTCCAAGCAGTTTGGCATGGCCGACCTTGGCAAGGTCACGGGCACCATCACCTCGCTCGAGATGGTCGGCGGCACCGTGGGCGCCATTGTCTCGGGCGTGCTGTTCGATGCCACGGGCTCCTTTGCGAGCACCTGGATCGTGTGCCTGGTGTGTTCTGTGGCCATGCTCGTATTCCTGCTGGTCTCGGAGCCCATCGCTGCCAAGCTGCGCGCGAGCGTGGCGGGGGAGTAGGTAGGCCAAAGCGCATCGCCGCTTGTCCGCTTCG
>CABUOF010000071.1 GCA_902493125.1 uncultured Collinsella sp.
TTTAAAACCGGGCTCGAACAAACACGCCTATTGACAATGGCTTTCTCATATTAAAAGGGGAGGTGCCGGCTTTCGCAAGGCGCGAACCTACGAAAATCGCCGCGCGGCAACGCAGGGCGATGAGCTCGGTCGGGGGATAGGGCCCGCTTCGCCCGCCGGCCCGTAAATTGTATCATCCAGTGTGGAGCGTGAACGCCCGTTGCCGCGTGCGATGGGCTTGTAATAAAAGGAGAGCCATGTCGAAGCAAGCGGTCGTTGGAATCTTGGCGCATGTCGATGCCGGCAAGACCACGTTGGCCGAGGCCATGTTGTTCGACGCGGGTCGCATTCGCAAGCGCGGCCGCGTGGACGATGGCGATTCGCATCTGGATACGAACGAGATTGAGCGCGAGCGCGGCATTACGATTTTCTCGTCGCAGGCCGTGCTCGACCATGGCGATACCCACGTCATGCTCGTGGATGCACCGGGGCATGTCGATTTTTCTGCCGAGGCGGAGCGCACATTGCGCGCGCTCGACTATGCGATTTTGGTTGTGGGTGCCAACGATGGCGTGCAAGGGCACACCGAAACCCTGTGGCGCCTGCTTGCGCGCTATGACATCCCAACGTTCATCTTTATCAACAAGATCGATTTGGAGAATCCCGGCCGCGATGTTTTGCTGGCACAGCTTGGGCAGCGTCTTTCTGAAGGCTGCCTGGATGCCAGCGAACTGTTGGCGGGCGGTGCCGTTCAGGAGGACGCTGCTGCGTTGGACGAGGCGGCGCTCGAGGAGTTTCTTGAAGCGGGTGAGCTTTCCGTCGCAACGCTGTCGCGCATGGTTGCCGAGCGCAAGCTCTTTCCCTGCTTTGCCGGCTCGGCGCTCAAGGACCGGGGCGTGGACGAGCTGCTGGATGGTATATGCGCGCTGATGCGTGAACAGGCGTGGCTCCCGGAGTTTGCCGCGCGCGTCTATCGTGTCAGCCGCGGGGATCGCGGCGAGCGCTTGGCATGGGTTAAAGTGACCGGCGGCACGCTGCATGCCAAGCAGATGATTGGCGGACGTTCCGGTGCCGAGGCATGGGAGCAGAAGGTCGATCAGGTACGCATCTATAACGGGGAGAAGTATGAGCTTGCCCAAGAAGTTGCTGCTGGCGGTATTTGTGCCGTGACGGGTCTTGCGCACGTTCGCCCGGGGGATGCCCTGGGCGCGGAGCCTGCGGGCGATGCGCCTGTCATTGCGCCGGTCCTCACCTATACGGTGCTTCCGGGCGAACACGATGTCCATGCGGTGTTCAAAGCGCTGACTGAGTTGGCGGACGAAGATCCCATGCTCGGCGTAAGCTGGAATACGCATCTGGAGCAGATTCACCTGCAGCTGATGGGCGCCGTGCAGCTCGAGGTCGTGCAGCGGGTGTTGGCAGATCGCTTTGGCCTTTCGATTGATTTTGAGTCTGGCGGCATTCTCTATAAGGAGACTATTTCGCAGCCGGTCGGGGGCGTGGGGCACTTTGAGCCACTGCGCCATTATGCCGAGGTGCATCTGAGCCTGGAGCCGTTGCCAGCGGGTTCGGGCGTGCAGTTTGGCACCGTGACCTCGACCGACGAGCTCGATCTTAACTGGCAGCGTCTGGCACTTACTAACGCCATGGAGCGCGATCACCTGGGCGTGCTGACCGGCTCGCCCATCACAGATGTACGCATTACGCTCACGGGCGGCCGCGCGCATGCCAAGCACACCGAGGGCGGCGACTTTCGCCAGGCCACGTACCGCGCGATTCGCCAGGGTTTGATGCAGGCGCGTGAGGCCGGCGCGGCGGTGCTGCTGGAGCCGTGGTATCGCTTTGAGCTCGAGGTGCCGGGGGAGTGCGTGGGCCGGGCGCTTTCAGATGCCACGCGCATGGGTGCCGAGTACGAGCCGCCGACGATGGCAGGGGACCGGGCGAAGCTTGTGGGTCGCGTGCCGGCATCCGAGGTGCAGGACTATGCCCTGGAGGTAGCTGCCTACACAAGCGGCCGCGGTCATCTGTACCTGGAGTTCGCCGGCCACGCGCCCTGTCATGATGCTGAGCGCGTAATTGAGGCGGCCGCCTATAAGCCCGAGGCCGATCTGCCCAATACGCCCGACTCGGTCTTCTGCTCTCATGGCGCCGGCTACACCGTCAAATGGTACGACGTGCCCGCCGCGGCGCACGTAAAGATCGATCCCGCCACCTTCCGCCCCTGGCGAGCAGCAGACGCCGAGTTTTTCGGCCACATGTGACAAAGGGACAGTTCCTTTGTCACATGCTATTGGTATAACTCGGTACAAGTTGGTATAACTATTACCAGGGTTTGCCAATCCGAGGAGGCCGACATGAATCCAAATCCCTTTAAGCCCACGGCTGGCAAGCGGCCTCCGATACTCATCGGCCGCGAGTCGGTCATCGAAGATTTCGAGGAAGGGCTCGATAACGGCGCCGGAGCGCCGGGTAGGCTCATGCTCATTACGGGAAACCGCGGCTGTGGCAAGACGGTTCTCCTGCGGGAACTGCAACGTCTAGCCAATGAGCGCGGATGGGCGGTTGTCTCCGATTCCGCTTCGCTTGGCTTATGCGACCGATTGGCCGACGCGCTTCGCTCGAATAAACCCGTTGTGACGTCAATGGAGTTCGGTCCGTCGTTTGGCCGGATGTCAGTCGAGGCGGCGCGAGCAAAGGGCGAAACGTTGCGAGGGCTGGTCAACGAGCGCCTCAAGAAGCTCGGTCCAGGCAAGGGCATACTGTTTGCGATTGACGAGGCGCAATCTGCGTCTATCGAGGAACTGGCGGCTCTTGCCGTTCTCTATCAGCAGGTGCTCGGAGACCAGGATGCCACGGGCTTGTCCGATAGCGACCAGCGCGGTCTTGCGCTGGTGTTCGCCGGCTTACCCAGTATGGTTGACGATCTGCTCGAAGAGCCGAGCGTGACGTTTTTGCGGCGTGCCCAGCAGCGTACGTTGGGGGCGATCTCTTTGCCCAAGGTACGCGATTCGTATATCCAGACGGTCAAAGACGCTGGTCTTTACGTTGACGCGGAGACGGCGGACCTTGCGGCACGCAAGAGCATGGGGCATCCATATATGGTTCAGCTGGTGGGCTATTACATGTGGCGGTCTGCTGTTCGACGCGGCTCGCAGGTCATCGAAAGGCGCGATGTCGAGGCTGGCCATACGGATGCCGTCTCCGAGTTCTACGAAGCGGTTGACGCGCCTCTGTATTACGGGCTGCGCAGTCCACAACGCCTCTTTATCGAGGCCATGGCGGTTGACGAGGGCAAACCGACTCGCATGGCGGATATCATTGAGCGCTGCGATCGCACCCAGAGCTGGGCGAGTAAATATCGCGCAAGCCTGATTCGCGAGCGCGTCATCGAAGCTGCCGGATACGGCCTCGTCCGGTTTACCGTGCCCATGCTGGGCGCGTACATTCGCGATCGAGTTTTATGGCATGAGTAGGGTGATAAAGGTGACGGAACAGAAGATGAGTCCGCAGGCTATCGAGGTGCGTGGCGCGCGCGTCCATAACCTCAAGGACATCGATATCGATATTCCGCTGGGAAAGCTTGTGGGCATTGCCGGCGTGTCGGGTTCGGGCAAGAGTTCGCTGGCGCTGGGGGTTCTTTATGCCGAGGGCTCGCGCCGTTACCTGGAGGCGCTCAGCACCTATATCCGCCGTCGCCTGACGCAGGCCGAGCACGCTCAGGTGGATGAGGTATTGCACGTGCCGGCGGCACTCGCATTGCATCAGCGCCCCAGCGTGCCGGGCGTGCGGTCCACTTTTGGCACCATGACCGAGCTCAACAATAGCCTGCGTCTGCTCTTTAGCCGTTGCGCCCATCACGTGTGCTCGCATTGCGGGGCACGCGTGGAGCCGAGCCTTAACGTTGCCGCAGGCCTGTCGCTCACGTGCCCTGCATGCGGCCGCGAGTTCTACGCGCCGAGTGCCGAGGATTTGGCTTTCAATAGCGGCGGTGCATGTCCCACATGTGGCGGCACCGGTGTCATGCGCGAGGTAGACGAGGCGAGCTTGGTGCCCGACGAGTCAAAGACTATCAACGAAGGCGCGGTGCTTCCCTGGGGTACGCTCATGTGGGATCTGATGAAGCAGGTGGCAGGTGAGATGGGCGTGCGCACCGACGTGCCGTTTAACCAGCTCACGCCTCAAGAGCGCGACATCGTGTTCCACGGCCCGGCGGTTAAAAAGCACATTCTCTACGTTCCCAAAAACGGCGAGGGTGCCACGCCGCTCGACTTCACCTATTACAACGCCGTCTATACCGTCGAGAATGCGCTCGCCAAGGTTAAGGACGACAAGGGCCTAAAACGCGTTGCGCGCTTTTTGCGCGAGGGAGCATGCCGCGATTGCGGCGGCACGCGTCTCTCCGAGGCTGCGCGCCAGCCCCAGGTGTGCGGTATCAATCTGGCGCAGGCCGCGGCCATGACGCTGGGCGAGGCGATTGAGTGGGTGCGCGGGGTGCCCGCATCCTTGCCGCCCGAGATGCGGCCCATGGCGACGGATATCTGCGATTCGTTTTTGAGCGTGGCCCGTCGTCTGGTCGACCTGGGTCTCGATTACCTTTCACTCGACCGCGCTGGTGCCACGCTCTCCACGGGTGAGCGCCAGCGCGTTCAGCTCGCCCGCGTGGTGCGCAACCGATCGACGGGCGTGCTCTATGTGCTGGACGAGCCTTCGATCGGCTTACATCCCGCCAATGTCGACGGCTTGGTGGGCGTGATGCGCGATCTGGTGGATGACGGCAACACCGTGGTTGTTGTCGACCACGATACGCGCGTACTGGCGGAAGCCGACTATCTGGTCGAGATGGGCCCCGTTGCCGGAGCAGGCGGCGGCAGTGTAATCGCCGCTGGTACGGTAGACGAGGTCGAGCAATCGCAGGGCAGCCGTATCGCGCCGTTTTTGCGCGCCGAGCTCAAGCGCTTGCGTCCGCAGGTGACTGACGACGAAATGTTCGACCAGGGACATATCCGCATGGCAACCGATGCCATCCATACCGTCAAGCCGCTCGAGGTTGATATCCCGCGCGGCCGCCTTGTCGCGGTAACGGGCGTTTCGGGTTCGGGTAAGACGACGCTCGTGCTCGAGACGCTCATTCCTGCACTTAAGGCGCAGGCAGCTGGCGAGCGCTTGCCGGGGCACGTGCGTTGGGTCGATGCCGAGGGCATTGGCCGCGCAAATCTGATTGACGCTACGCCCATCGGCGCCAACGTACGCTCGACGGTAGCGACCTATGCCGACATTCATGACGAGCTGCGCCGCGCCTTCGCCCGTACGCCCGAGGCTAAGGCAGCCGGCTACAAGGCGGGCGCCTTTAGCTACAACACCGGCGCCTTGCGCTGCCCTACGTGTGACGGCACGGGCTCGATATCGCTCGACGTGCAGTTTTTGCCCGACGTCGAGATCATCTGCCCGGCATGCCGCGGCTCACGTTATGCAGACGCGGCTTCGCATATCCATCGCGAGGGCAAGGACGGGAGCTTGCTTACGTTGCCGCAGCTCATGGACATGAGTGTGGACGAGGCCCTCGACGCCACGGTGGGACTCAAGAAAGTCCAGGCGCGCTTGCAGACCTTGCATGACCTGGGCTTGGGCTATCTCACGCTCGGTGAGCCCACGCCGGCGCTTTCGGGCGGCGAGGCACAGCGCCTTAAGCTCGCGAGCGAGATGGGCCGTGTGCAGGATGATGCCGTGTTCGTATTTGACGAGCCCACGATTGGCCTGCATCCGCTCGATGTTCAGGTACTGCTGAGTGTGTTCGACGGCCTTGTTGCCAAGGGCGCCACGGTTATCGTGATCGAACACGATCTCGACCTTATCCGTAACGCCGATTACGTGATCGACATGGGCCCAGGCGGTGGCGACGCCGGCGGGCAAATCGTCTGCGCCGGCACGCCGGGCGACATCGCGGCCTGCTCCGCAAGCATCACCGGCCGCTACCTATAGGCAATGTGACAAAGGGGCCGCCCCTTTGCCACATTGACTTCTATTTCACGCATTGAGCGGCGAGATAGTCACGGAAGAACGGCAATTCAAAAGCGACGAGCCCTCGTCCTCGTTCCCCGATGATGCCGGCATCTATCATGCGGCGTCGATAGCGGGAGACCTGCTGCGGCGAACGCTTAAGGCGCTCGACAAGGTCAGCGGTGGTGGACTCTTCCTCGTCATCGAGCATGGCGATGAGGAATCGCTTGTCCTCTGCAGTGAGTTCCCGATAGGTTGCCGCGAGGATTCGGTCGTCCATCTCGTCGCGCGCGATTTTGATTCCCAGGTCAAAGTCGCGTGACGAGATTTCCTTCGAATCGCTTGTGAGATCCCAGGCACGGTAGCCTACGAGTTGCAATAGGAAGGGAAAACCAGAGATCGAGCGAACGGCTCTATCGATTCCCTCGGCATCTGCCAGGCGATCGTTTTCTTGGATTGTGCGAATCAAGGCCTCGCGCACGTCATAGTCGGCAATGCGACCCAGATGATATTGTTGGGCGCGGCGAAGGAACGAGACCGTCTTGTGGTTCAGCAACGTCGAGACGTTGTTGGGAAGTCCCGCCATGAGCAGGGCGACGCGTTTCCCATCGGTCACAAAGTGCTGATACGTTGCTGCGAGTTGGATCATCTCGTCGAGTGTCGGGTCCACCTCGTCAACCGTGACGAGCAGACCGGTGCCCGCCTCGTTGAGCTGGTCGATGATGTCGCTCATGCGATAACGCCAGGTTGAGGCATCGTGAACGCGACTGACCTCGATGCTGCCGAGCGGTGCAATTCCGAGACCGGTGACTTCGAAGTGGTTGGACGAGTCGATGAGATGGGCTGCGGCGCGTTTCGTCCCGAGCTCGATTTCCTCAAGCATTCCCGGGAGCGCGGTCGTCTTTACGGCTATCCAGCCGTGGGATTCCGCCCTTGTCGCGAGCGACGACATGAGAGCGGTTTTACCGGTTCCACGCGCGCCTGAGAAGATCGAGGTCAATTCTGGGCGCCTGCGCTGGCTCAAGAAGGCACGGTCCAAATCCCGAATAATCTGTTGTCTGCCAGCGAGATGGGCAGGAACCTCGCCAAAGCTAGGGGTAAACGGGTTCTCGAGATATTTCACACGGCTCTCCTTTCACACCGCCGTTTAACTTTATTTTACTTTAGTTAATTCTGATTAAAAGTGAGGGCTCTTTATCTGGAGCATCAATTAGGCGTGTGTGTCATCGGCGTGGCGCTTGAATGTGACAAAGGGACAGCTCCTTTGTCACATCCCTGCAAAGCCCGTTTGTCGTAGCGCCTCGTAGAGGACGATGGCGGCGCTGTTGGAGAGGTTGAGTGCGCTGATACGGTAATCGTCCGGGTTGACGAAGTTGCCGCAGATATCCTGCCGAAGGATGGCCTCATGGCCGTCCTCGATATGCCCGAGTGATTCCTCGTGGGCTTCCCATGTCTCGGCGTTATCGAGCGAGTCACAATCGCGCAGCATCGGGATGCGCTCGCAACGCTCGGGCGCCGCGGCGAGCAGCTCCTCGGGAATACCCGAGCTCTCGCTGCCAAAGACTAAGTAGTCGCCATCGCGGTAGGTACTCTGAACATAGGTGCGGCGTGCCTTTTTGGTCAGCAGATGCAGGCGACCATCGGCGGGGGAGAGACCGTTGCGAGCAAGGAAATCCTCCCAGCCGGCATAGGTCGTCACGTCCAAGTTTTGCCAGTAGCCCAGACCGGCGCGACGTACCGTCTTGTCATCGAGCGAAAAGCCCAGTGGCTCCACCAGATGCAGATGGGCGCCGGTGACCACGCAGGTACGGCCGATATTGCCCGTATTGGCCGGAATCTCGGGTGCATACAGCACGATATTGAACATGAATCTCCTTGGCTCAGAACGAAAAACCACCACGAAGGGTACCTTCGTGGTGGTTAGGCGGTTACGTGGGCGGAAAAATGCCCGCTTGGATAAACCTAGGCGCGGTGCCAGTCGGTCAGGCAGGCGTCCAACGCGGCGATGAGCGCGTCCTTGTCCATGTGACGGCCGATGATGCACAGGCTCGTCATGCGATCGCCCGTCTCGTCGTCCCAAATCTGCATGATCTCGGGGTTCTCGTCGATAATCCTCTGCTTCTCGCCTTCGGGTGCAGAGTCAACGAAAAGACCGTTCTCCATCAGGCGCATCTGGTGGCCGGCCTGCTCAAACATGTAGCACATGTCCGGATTGTCGGCCTGCCACAGCGGACCCTTGACGCGGATGACCTCGTCGGGCCACTCCTGCTCAACAAAATCGGTAAACTTCTGCAGGTCAAATGGCTTGCGGCGCGAGTACACAAAGGTCTCGATGTCGTACTCGAGCACCTCGGGGTCTTCGTGCTCCTCGGGATGCTCCATGGCCTCGATCCAGGCGGCGGAGTTGTAGGCGCGCATAAAGTCGAAGCGGTCGGTGTCGAGCAGCTCCTCCATCGGGACCTCGCCGTTTTGGGCTTCGACGATCACGGCGTCCTTCTGCAGGCTGCGCACGATGGCCTTGAGCTCGGCGATCTGCTCAGGACTCACGGTATCGGTCTTGTTGAGGATCAGCGTAGAGCAGAACTCGATCTGCTGGATGAGCAGGCTCTCGATGTCGTCCTCGTCGATATCCTCGGCCAGCAGGTCGCGGCCGCCGTTGAACTCGTCATACATGCGGGCGCAATCGACCACGGCTACGATGTTGTCGAGCGCGAGCTTGGGCTCGCCGCCCACCTTGGCCTCGTCGCAGAAGCTCGAGATGGTGTAGGCGATGGGGATAGGCTCGCAAATGCCCGAAGCCTCGATGATGATGTAGTCGAAGTTGCCCGAATCGGCGATGCCCTGCAGCTGGTTGGCAAGGTCGTCCGAAAGCGTGCAGCAGATGCAGCCGTTGGTGAGCGGGATGAGGTCGTCGGTCTCGGAAAGGCCGCCGTCGGCGATAAGGCTGGCGTCGACGTTGATCTCGCCGATATCGTTGACGATAACGGCGGCGCGGATGCCGCCGTCGTTAGCGAGGATGTGGTTGAGCAGCGTGGTCTTGCCGGCACCGAGGTATCCGGTAAGCATGATGATCTTCACGGGTTTGTTGGGCATGTGCCCTCCTTTGTTAGACATGGCTTACAGTTAAATCTTATGCCAAACGCCTGCTCTTATACCCACGCGTCGGCAAATAACACAGGCTACTCCCAGGCTCCCAACACATCGGG
>CABUOF010000072.1 GCA_902493125.1 uncultured Collinsella sp.
CCGGTTGGCGCCGCGGCAGCGGATCCCGATGAGGCCCTGCGCGAGGATATCCGCACCGCACTCGAGGAGGGGGAGCCCGCCTCTGCGGTGGCCAAGCGCCTGTCTCAGAAGTACTCGCGCCGCAAGCGCGATGTCTATGCCATGGCGCTCGATATGCAATAGATGGAGGATATCCAGCCCTTGCGCTAGAATCATCCCCTGTATGCAACGTTTTTCTGGAGGACAAACCCCATGGATCAAAGCAAGCCTTCGTTCTTTATCACGACGCCCATCTACTACGTCAACGCCGATCCGCACCTGGGCACGGCTTATTCCACCATCATCGCCGACGTTCAGGCTCGCTATCGCCGCTCCGCCGGCTATAACGTCAAGTTCCTGACCGGCATGGACGAGCACGGCGAGAAGGTCGCCGAGGCCGCAGCCAAGCATGGCATGACGCCGCAGGAGTGGACCGACAGCCAGGCCCCGCACTTCAAGGAGCTTTGGAGCAAGCTCGAGATTTCCAACGACGACTTCATCCGTACCACCGAGCCGCGCCAGCATCATGCCGTGCAGTACCTGTGGGAGCGCATGAAGGAGTCCGGTTACCTGTATAAGGGCAGCTACGACGGCTGGTATTGCGTGCCTGACGAGACTTACTTCACCGATACTCAGGTCCAGAAGGGCGACGAGGAGTACGGCAGCGTCGGCCAGCACCTGTGCCCCGACTGCCACCGTCCGCTTGAGCGCGTGCAGGAGGAGTCCTACTTCTTTAAGCTTTCCGCCTTCCAGGACAAGCTGCTCAAGCTCTATGACGAGCACCCCGACTTTGTCGAGCCCGCGTTCCGCATGAACGAGGTGCGTAGCTTTGTCGAAGGCGGCCTCAACGACCTTTCCGTGAGCCGCACGAGCTTTGACTGGGGCATTCAGGTCCCGTTTGACGAGGGTCACGTGACCTACGTGTGGTTCGATGCACTGCTCAACTATATGACGGCCGTCGGTTACGGTGTCGACACCGACGAGGCGCGTGCCGAGCTGGCCTATCGCTGGCCTGCGCAGTTCCACATCGTGGGCAAGGACATCATCCGCTTCCACTGCGTCATTTGGCCCGCCATGCTCATGGCCATCGGCGAGGCCCTGCCCGAGCACGTCTTTGCCCACGGCTTCCTGACCGTGCGCAATGCCGAGACCGGCAAGGCCGAGAAGATGTCCAAGAGCCGTGGCAACGCTATCGCTCCGCAGGACGTTATCGACATGTTGGGCGTTGAGGGCTATCGCTACTACTTTATGACCGACGTCGTCCCCGGCACCGACGGCGCCATCAGCTTCGATCGCATGGAGCAGGTCTACAACGCCGACCTGGCCAACAGCTGGGGCAACCTTATCTCGCGTTCGCTCAACATGAGCGGCAAGTCCTTTGACGGTTGCGCGCCCGCCAAGCCCGCATCGTTCGATGCGTTCGACAACCCGCTGGCAAAGATTGCCGACGGTTTGGTCGAGCGCTACATGGCCAAGATGGACGTGCTCGATTACGGTGGAGCCAAGGACGAGGTCATGGAGCTCATCCACGCCGCCAACCACTACATCGAGGACTCCGAGCCTTGGGCACTTGCCAAGGACGAGGCCAAGGCTGACGAGCTGGCGTTTGTGATCTACAACCTGCTCGAGGCCATCCGCATTGCCGCTCACCTGCTGATGCCGCTCATGCCCCAGACTTCTGTCGAGGCTCTGCGCCGCCTGTCCTGCGAGGACGAGGCCGCGAGCGACGACCTCAAGGGCATTTGCGCTTGGGGCCTGCTTGCTGGTGGTCAGCCCGTCGAGAAGGGCGATCCGCTGTTCCCGCGTCTGGCGTAGAGACCGCGCGAGCGCCATATCGGCAATTTGCTGTTTAGCTGTAAGGGCATGGCCGCCACGGTCCATGCCCTTTTGTTTCAAGACGCCGCCATCATGCTAAGGAGGCAACCATGACAACTTCGCCTTTGGCAAACCCCACGGCCACCAGGGAGCTGCTAGAGGAGTTTGGCCTTGCGACTAAGCATCGCCTGGGCCAGAACTTTCTAATCGACAATCATGTGATCGAGCGTATCTGCGAGCTTGCCGAGCTTGCAGGTGACGAGCGCGTACTCGAGGTGGGTCCGGGTTGCGGCACGTTGACACTTGCGTTGCTGCAGGAGGCGGCGTGCGTTACGTCGATCGAGGCCGATCCCGAGCTTGAGCCGGTGCTTGACGCCCACGTCGCCGACTATGCCAACTTCCGCTTTATCATGGGCGATGCGCTCAAGGTGGGCCCGGAGCAGATTGAGCAGGTTGCGGGCGGTACGCCGACGGTGTTTGTCGCGAATCTGCCCTACAACGTGGCGGCGACGATCATCCTTCAGTTCTTCCAGACGATGCCCGCGCTTAAGCGCGCTGTCGTCATGGTGCAAAAGGAAGTTGCCGATCGCATTGCCGCGACGCCCGGCAACAAGACCTATGGCGGCTATTCGGCAAAGCTCGGCCTCTATGCGCAGGTGACGGGTCGCTTTGAGGTGCCGCCGCGCTGCTTTATGCCGGCGCCGCATGTGGACTCTGCTGTCGTGCGTATCGACCGTGTTGATGGCGTGGTGCCCGAGGGGCTCGATCGCGAGTTTGTGGCCCGCGTGATCGACGCTGCGTTTGCCCAGCGCCGCAAAACCATCCGCAACTCCATGAGCGCCAACGGCTTTGCCAAGGACGTGCTCGATGCGGCCTTTGAGGCTTGCGGTATCGCGCCCACCACGCGCGCCGAGACGCTCGACGTCGCTGACTTTGTCCGCCTGGCTCAGGAGCTTTCCCATGATGCCTAATGCCGAATGCGTGACGTTTACCAAGAAAAAGAAAACGATCGCCTGTCCGGAGCCGCTGGCACCGCTTGCCGATACGCATGCACACCTGCTCTCGTTTTGGGGCAAGGAGGTGCCCGAGACACTCGTGCGTGCCAAGGCCGCAGGCGTCGATCTGTTGGTGACGATCTTCGATCCCATCGCCGACAAACGCAGCGTGACGGACTACAGCGACTGGCTGACGCGCGAGATGCTGCCGATGCGGGATATTCCGCAGATCAAGTATCTCGCCGGCGTGCATCCGTACGGTGCGCCGGACTACACCGATGACGTTCACGCGCAGGTTGTTGCCGCTCTCGATGACCCCCTATGCGTTGGCATCGGCGAGATCGGCCTGGACTACCACATGGATTACGACGACGATATCGCGCCGGCGCCTCATGACGTGCAGATCGACTGTATGGCGCGCCAGCTCGAGGTCGCGGTGCGTCGCAACGTGCCGGTAGAGCTGCATCTGCGTCACGAGGACACGGACGAGGAGCGCACCTCGCATGTAGACGCCTACAACGTATTGCGTGAGGTGGGCGTGCCTCAGGCTGGCTGCGTGCTGCACTGCTTTGGCGAGGACCGCGCCACGATGGAGCGCTTTGTGGACCTGGGCTGCTATATCGCCTATGGCGGCGCGGCCACCTTTAAGCGCAACGACGACGTGCGCGAGGCTTTCGCGGCAACCCCGCTCGACCGCATTTTGTTCGAGACGGACTGCCCGTACATGGCGCCGGAGCCCATTCGCGGTCTTGAGTGCGAGCCCGCAATGATCTCCATCACGGCAAACGTACTGGTCAACGACCGTGTCGACCGTACCGGCGAGGATGCCGAGGCAATCGCGCAAGCCGCTTGGGAAAATGCCCTCAAACTTTTTCAAAAATAGTTCTTGCGTTCGCGGTAGCACTCCGTTATTCTAATTCCTGCACGCGGGCGTGGCGGAATTGGCAGACGCGTACGGTTCAGGTCCGTATGGGGGCAACCCCATGAAGGTTCAAGTCCTTTCGCCCGCACCATTAAATGAAAGAGCTCCCAGCAATGGGAGCTTTTTTGTTATGTGCCCATCGCGGGGACTTGAACCTGTGAAGGAGCGAGCGTCAAGAAAACGCGGAGCGTTTTTAGCGAGCTGGCGAGGACGCCGGCAGGCGGCCGAAGCCGGTGCGGATCCGCGAAGCGGATACGCGGACGTCCTTTCGCCCGCACCATTACATGAAAGAGTTCCCAGCAATGGGAGCTTTTTTGTTATGCGCGGTCGCCTCGGACGAGTATCCTAGTGCCAATGTATGCCCAATAGAGGAGAGACCATGCTGCTATCCGGTATCATCGCTGCCCTTACCAGCCTTTTGATCCCCATCATCATCCTGTTGCTGCTTCTTCCTAACGCCTGCTACGTCGTCGAGCAGCAACATGCCGTGATTATCGAGCGCCTGGGCAAGTTCAACCGTATCGTCAACGCGGGTTTCCACCTGAAGGTGCCCGTAATCGACCGCAAGGCCGCCACGGTGAGTTTGCGCACTATGAAGAACGGGTTTGGCATTGACGTTAAGACCTAGGACAACGTGACCATCGGCCTCGAGGTCTCCGCACAGTATCACGTGAGCTACGACATGGGTGCCGGTCCGGCGGATTCGGGCATCTACAAGAGCTACTACATGCTGCAGGAGCCTGTCGACCAGATGCGCGACTTCATCACCGATGCCCTGCGCTCCTCGATTCCCGTCTACACACTCGACGAGGTCTTTGCCAAGAAAGACGATATTGCCAAGGACGTTAACGCTACCGTTTCCGAGCAGATGGCCGCCTATGGCTTCACCCTCGTGTCGACGCTCATCACCAAAATCGCGTTGCCGACCGAGGTTGAGAACTCCATGAACGACATCAACGCCGCTCAGCGCAAGCGCGCCGCGGCGCAGGAGCTCGCCGAGGCCGACCGCATCAAGCGCGTCACCGAGGCGACCGCAGAAGCCGAGGCTATGGAAAAGGCGGGCGAGGGCATCGCCAATCAGCGCAAGGCCATCGCGCTGGGCATCAAGGACTCGCTCGAGATTATCCAGGAGACGGGCGTTGGCAACGACGAGGCCAACCAGCTGTTCATGTTTACGCAGTGGGCCGAGATGATGACGGAGTTCGCCCGTACGGGCAAAAACTCGACGGTCGTGCTGCCGAGCAACTTTTCGCAGTCGGCCTCGATGTTCGAGCAGATGCTTGCAGCCGGCAAGGTTCAAAACGATTCGAAGGAGTAGGCGCGCGTGAAATATACCGTCGTTTGCGTCGGCAAGCTCAAGGAGCGTTTTTGGAAGGACGCGTGCGCCGAGTACACCAAGCGCCTGGGCGCCTATGCCAAGGTGGATATGCGCGAAGTGGCCGACATCGACCCTGCCAAGGCGGGTGGCGTGGACGCCGCGCGCGACAAGGAGGGGGCGGCAATTCTTGCTGCATTGCCGTCTCGAGCGCATGTGATCCTGCTGGCTATCGAGGGCAAGGAGCGTTCGAGTGAGGAGCTCTCGGCGAGGCTCGACGATCTTATGCTGCGAGGCAGCAGCGACATCGCCTTTGTGATTGGCGGTTCGGACGGCGTGAGCGATGAGGTGCGCGCCCGCGCCGACGAGATGCTCAGCTTTGGACGCATTACCTTGCCGCATAACTTGGCGCGCGTGGTGCTGCTGGAGCAAATCTACCGCGCCTGCAAGATCAGCCGTGGCGAGCCGTATCACAAATAGGTCGGCAATACGAAACAATGGCGTGGGACAATAGCTTTCGTTTTGAAGAGCGTGTCTGAGAGGACTATGAGATATGAAGATTGGATTTGTCGGTTTTGGCAATATGGCGAGCGCTATGGCCGATGGCTGGATCGCTGCCGGTGTAGCTGCGAGCGACATGTGCGCCTGCGCGGGTCGCTACGACGCACTGGTTGAGCGCTGCGAGGCGCGCGGCATGGTCGCCTGCCACGATGCCGCCGAGGTTGTCGCCGCATCCGATATCGTGGTCGCTGCGGTCAAACCGTACATGATCGAGAAGGTATTCGCCCCGCTCAAGGATGCTCTTGCCAAAAAGGTCGTTCTGTCGGTTGCCTGGACCTGGGACAGTGCCAAGTGGGAGCAGGTCCTGCCGGGCGTCGCGCATATCTCGACGGTGCCCAACACACCGGTTTCGGTGGGCGAGGGCGTCATCGCTTGCGAGAAGGCTTCCACGCTTAGTGATGAGCAGAGCGCCGTGGTGCTTGATCTGCTTGGCAAACTCGGTGCGGTGGTCGAGCTCGATACGAGCCTGCTGTTTGTGGGCGGCACGGTGGGTGGTTGCGCTCCGGCATTTGTCGCCATGGCAATCGAGGCCCTGGGCGATGCGGCGGTCAAGCACGGTATCCCGCGTGCCGATGCCTATCGCATTGTGAGCCAGATGGTGTTGGGTACGGCAAAGCTGCAGCTTGCAACTGGCCAGCATCCTGCGG
This sequence comes from uncultured Collinsella sp., assembly GCA_902493125.1. Lineage (GTDB taxonomy): Bacteria > Actinomycetota > Coriobacteriia > Coriobacteriales > Coriobacteriaceae > Collinsella. Next base: position 6,274 of record CABUOF010000072.1, read on the forward strand.
CGATGAAGGATGCCGTATGCTCGCCCGGTGGTGCCACCATCAAGGGCGTCGTCGCGCTCGAGGACGCCGGCATGCGCAGTGCCCTGGTCAAGGCAATTGACGCAACCCTCCAATAAAACCGACCAAAAAAGACAGGTTTATTTTGGCAGGTTTTTCCTGCGGTTTTGTCCTTTTAGCGAAAAGCGCCCCGCAACTGGCTCAATTCCAGTTGCGGGGCGCTTGCGTTTGCCCAGATAAAACCGACCAAAATAAACCTGTCCCTTTTTGGCGGGTTAGTCCCAGAAGCTGTCTTCCTCATCCTCGGACTTGGGGCCGCGGTCGACGTACATCTTATGGGTGCGCTTCTCCATCACAAAGGCAAGAATCGCAAACAGCAGGATGCCGCCGGCGAAAAGGATGGCAAAACCGGTGCGGGTGCCAAACAAAAAGGAAAAAACTGCGTCCATTGGGTGCCTTCTTGCGTAGTTGAGTTGGGTCGTAAACGCTCATAAGTATATACTTGCCCATACATGTACAAGGTTGCAACCTAAATGGAATGTATATCGCCGGAGGATCTAATGCTTGATATCAAGTTTGTTCGCGAGAACCCCGATGCCATCGATGTCGCCATGGCTAACCGCCAGACGTCTTGGGATCGCGAGAAGTTCTTTGAGCTCGACGACGAGCGCCGTGCCGTCATCACCGAGGTCGAGGAGCTTCAGGCCACGCGTAATGCCGAGTCCAAGAAGATCGGCGCCCTGATGAAGGAGGGCAAGAAGGACGAGGCCGAGGCCGCCAAGGAGGCCGTGCGCGCCGTCAACGAGAAGATTGACGGTCTGGCCGAGCGCCGCACTGCTCTCGAGCAGGAGCAGTACGACTTCATGGCTCATCTGCCTAACATTCCTTGCGAGGCCACGCCGTACGGCAAGGACGAGGACGAGAACATCGAGCGTCGTCGTTGGGGCACCCCGCGCGAGTTCGACTTCGACTTTAAGCCGCACTGGGATCTGGGCACCGACCTCGACATTCTTGACTTTGAGCGCGGCAACAAGCTCTCCGGCAGCCGCTTCACCGTTCTCGGTGGCGCCGGCGCCCGTCTTGAGCGCGCCCTCATCAACTTCTTCCTCGATACGCACACCAGCCGTGGTTTTAAGGAGTGGTGGCCGCCTATCGTCGTCAAGCGTCAGACCATGTTCGGCACGGGTCAGCTGCCTAAGTTCGAGGACGATGCCTATCACGTCTCGGGCGACAACTTCCTGATCCCCACCGCCGAGGTCGTGCTTACCAACCTGCACGCCGGCGAGGTCCTCGATGCCGACACCCTGCCGCGCCGTTACACCGCCTTCACCCCCTGCTTCCGCGAGGAGGCCGGTTCCGCCGGTCGCGACACCCGCGGCATCATCCGTCAGCACGAGTTCGACAAGGTCGAGATGGTCAAGTTCGCTAAGCCGGAGGAGTCCGACGAGGAGCTCGAGAGCATGACCGCCGAGGCCGAGTACCTGCTGCAGCAGCTGGGCCTTCCGTATCGCGTGATTAGCCTGTGCACCGGCGACTTGGGCTTCTCTGCCCGTCAGACCTACGACGTCGAGGTTTGGCTGCCGAGCTACAACGCCTACAAGGAGATCAGCTCCTGCTCCAACTGCGGTGACTTCCAGGCTCGCCGCGCCAACATCAAGTATCGCGACCCCGAGAACTTCAAGGGTTCGCGCTACCTGCACACCCTCAATGGTTCCGGCCTGCCGGCCGGCCGCACCATGGCCGCCATTCTGGAGAACTACCAGAACGCCGACGGCACCATCACGATTCCCGAGGTTCTGCGTCCCTACATGGGCGGCCTTGAAAAGATCGAGCCGGTTGCGTAGGTTGGCTGCATAAGCGATTTGCGAGGGCGCTCCTTTTAGGGGCGCCCTTTTTGTGTACGGCCATACCATGCCGTGAGGACAGCTCGATAAAAAACACACGAACAAACGTTCTGTATACATGCATCTACCTGCTATGCTTTTGCTAACTAAGAGCAAGAGAAAGGGGACGCGATGGAGCTGTTTGATGATCGGGTGGTTTTGTTTGAGAGCGACGAGGGCGGGGAGTACCTGCTTGTGACGTGTGAGCCGTCTGGCATGGGTGGCCTGGTGGTTCGACAGACGAGCGAGGGGCCGTTGACGCAATGGTGCTTTGAGGAGTCGCCGCATGTGGTCGAGACCTTTGTGGCGCACGAAGGGCTTGTGGCCCTGGAGCACTTCTATGGGGTCCGGACATCTAACCAGGTTGCTCGCATGTTGAGCATCTCGTTTGCCGATTATGATTGTGCCCAGCGGGTGAGATCGCTCCTGAGGGAACTTGATGCTAAGTTTGACGTGATCGAAAAGCCAATCGATCGTACGGGGAACGACGGTATATGCGGAGCAGCATGACAAAACTGCGTTCCACAAAAAAGTTTGAGATTGTGCTTGACTCCAATAAGCTAAAGTGGTTTTATATGTCTTGCGCTGCGGCGTTACCTCAGCTGGATAGAGGGTCTGACTACGAATCAGAACGTCATAGGTTCGAATCCTATACGCCGCACCAATTGAACTTGAAGCCTCCGGCAACGGGGGCTTTTCTTTTGGCTCTGTTAGACCAGGATTGACATTCCGCCCCGTCATCTTCTTGCGATTGCACA
>CABUOF010000073.1 GCA_902493125.1 uncultured Collinsella sp.
GGTCAGCGCCGGCTCAAAGAGAACGTCGGCGGCCGAGTTGTCGTAACTCACCACCGAGATGTCGCCCGGAATGCTCTTCCCCATCTCGTGCAGGCGCTTGAGCAAACCAAGGGCGATGTTATCCGAGCTTGCAAACACGGCGGTGGCATCAGTTGCGAGCACCGCCTCCGAGGCCTCGTATGCACTCGGAATGTAGTACTCGCTCTCAAACTCCAAACGTGCGTCGATAGGCAGGCCAACCTCGCGCAGCGCGCGCTCATAGCCGGCAAGTCGCTTACGCCCCGTATTGGAACGGCGCGCGTTAACCAAGCAGGCAATGCGACGGTGGCCCAGCTCGATCAGATAGCGGGTGGCCATGTAGCCGCCCATCTCGTGATCGAACATCACCTTGTCGCACTCGAGTCCCTCAATGGCACGGTCGACCATTACGGCCGGGATGGGCAGGTGGCTGACTTCTTCGCGCAGGGCGCGGTCGTCGGAGAACTCGTCGCCCACGACCAGGAAGACGCCATCGACGCCGCGCGTCACCAGCTGGCGCAGCAGCTCCAGATCGTCATCGGCGCTTCCGCCCGAGCTGGTAATGAAGAGCGCATAGCCGTCCTCGCGGCAGCGCTTTTCCAGGCTACCGGCGAGCGAGGCAAAAAAGCGGCTCTCGATGTTAGGGACGATAAGGCCCAGCGTGCGCGACTCGCGCATGACCAGACTACGCGCAATCTGATTAGGAACATAGTGGTTGCGCGCCGCAACCTCCTTGATGAGCTTGCGGTTTTCTTCCGAGATGCGACAGGGCCGATTATTGAGAACAAGCGAGACCGACGAGGGGGAAAGCCCCACCTCCTGGGCAATCTGCTTGAGGGTGACTTTGTTGGCCATCTCGCTCCTTCCAGGTTTACGCGCAATCTCTTGAAAGTATAGCGACCGCCCCTCTACCTCGGTGATAAACACTTTACCAATCCGGTAGACGGCTGTTTTATCGCCGCCAGCGCACCAAATCCGTCCGGGTGGGGTATATTGCAATCGATTGATGACAACGACCACCAAAAGGCGGATATTCGTATGCACGAGAACGACTTTTTTAACGAGGACCTGCTGTGCGCGCTTGCTGGCGTTGCCGGCGAGGACAACGTGCTGATGAGCGAGCCCATGCGCGAGCACACCACGTTTAAGATCGGCGGCCCGGCCGACGTCTTTGTCACGCCCGATACCGAGCAGGGCCTCGTCGCCACGCTCGACACCTGTTATCGCTGCGACCTGCCGCTCACCATCGTGGGCAACGGCTCCGACCTGCTCGTCGGCGACAAGGGTATCCGCGGCGTCGTCGTGGCGTTGGGCGAAGGCCTCTCCGACATTACGGTCGACGGTACGCACGTCACGGCGGCGGCCGGCGCCTTGCTTTCCGATGTCGCCGCGGCGGCAGCCGAGGCCGGTCTCACCGGCATGGAGCCCATCTCGGGCATCCCCGGATCGGTCGGCGGCGCCTGCTACATGAACGCCGGCGCCTACGGTGCCTGCATGGCCGATGTGCTGGAGTCCGTGCGCGTCTACAAACCTGCTCGCCAGCTCGACGACGGCACCCGCGGCAGCGGCAACATCATCGAGTTCGATGTCGATGAGCTCAACCTGGGCTATCGCAAGAGTCGCATCGCCGACGACGGCTTTATCGTTCTTTCTGCCACCTTCAACCTCGCACCGGGCAACGCCGCGATGATCAAGGCCGACATGGATGACTACCGCCAGCGCCGCGAGGAAAAGCAGCCGCTCGACATGCCGAGTGCCGGTTCCACCTTCAAGCGCCCCGAGGGTTACTTTGCCGGCAAGCTCATCATGGATGCCGGCCTGCGAGGACACGCCGTTGGCGGCGCGCAGGTAAGCGAAAAGCACTGCGGTTTTATCGTCAACGCCAACCACGCCACCGCCGCCGACGTTGACGAACTCATCCGCCACATCCAAACAACCGTCAAAGGCCAATTCGACGTAGACCTAGAACCCGAAGTCCACCGAGTAGGCGAATTTTTATAAAAAGAAGGCCCCGAAAGGGCCCTTCACCATATTCATTCAGATAACCCAGTCCGGTGTGTCGCGCCCCGAACCCGACGGGGCCGCGTGCCCGCCCGCAATATATTTGATTGATCGCGAGTTCCGCACACAAAGAAGGCCACTTAATGTGGCCTTCGTCTTGCGCAGGACTGCCCGAGCAGGCAATCAAATATATTGCGGGCGGGCACGCGGCCCCGTCGGCTTTACGACAGTGCAATACCGCCAAGCCAGCCCCAACGCACGCCAGAGCCAGTGCCATAGAAGCTAATAAACGAATCGAGCGACTTAGACGTAATGGCACCCTCGTTGCTCATAACGATGCCGCCGCCAACGTAGATACCCACATGACCGTAGATAAGGCCCGGAGCACCCGTGCCGCTGTGCGAGGAATCGGCCACGATCATGCCCACCTGCAGCGCCGAGCGGTCGGAGCTATAGCACCAGGCGTTAAACATGTCGCACGCATTGCCTCCAAAGTAGCCAACGCCGGCGTTACGGAAGACATTGGTGACCCACGCCGCGCACCAGTTCTGACCCGGCGAAGGCGTGGAGTAGCACGCGTTGACGACAGCCTGCTGCTTGCCCGAGCCGGCATTCTGCTGCGGAGTTCCGGGCGCGTACGATCCACCACCCGAGCTCGAACCACCCGAGTAGGAATTGTTCTTGTTCGCGGCAGCCGCGGCAGCGGCAGCCTTCCTAGCGGCCTCCTCAGCCTGGGCGGCAGCGAGGATCTCGGAATCGCGCTGAGCCATGAGCTCCTTGACGTCGTCGGAAAGACCGTTCAGCACGGTCTGGACTTCTTGCTGCTTGGCCTGCATGTCCTGCATCTGGGCAGTCTGCTGGTCCTTGAGCTTCTCTAAGTCGGCCTTCTGCGACTCGAGCTCGGTCTTTTGCGCATCGAGCTCTTCCTGGATGGTCTGAATGTCCTCGATGGCGTCGCGGTCGCTCTTGTTGATCTTCTCAACGTAATGCGCGTTGGCGACGAGTTCCTCAAACGAGCCAGAGGCCAGCAGCAGCGACAGGATGTTCGTGCCGCCGGACTTGTAGCTGGCGGCCACGCGATCGGAAAGGTCGTTGCGCTTCTTCTTGAGCTCGGCCTTCTTTTCATCGATCTGGGCCTGCGTGTCGTCAATCTTGCCCTGGACATTCTCGATGTCGTTGAGGGTCTGGGCATTCTTGTTGGCCAGCGCCGCATACTCATTTGCGATGCTGTCGAGCTGGGCCTGAACCTCGTCGAGCTGGGCCTGGGCGGCATTCAGTTTATCGGTGGTTTCTTTGGAAGCCTCCGCCGCATGGGCGCGAGCGGGCAGGCCAAAAAGAACTGCCGCAGAAGCGGCGCCGAACAGGGCCTTGAGGGCAGTGCGGCGCGAGAGCTCCTGGGAAAGGATGGAATCGCTGTTTGGTGACATATGTACTCCGTTACATGCTTATTTATATGTCGCTCAACTCATACATATTAGCGTACATATGGCGCGTCCCAACGATTTCCACGAACGGCAGGAAACTGCAAGGTCAGCGGCTCGTAAGCAAATGCCAAAGATCAGGTTATGCGTACGCAAGCTCTTCTATGAGTACGTTAGCACAATCCTCTGCTTTTCCTACAGCGCACGATTTGGGCGTCCCTGCCTGCGCTATACTCCCCTCTAGAAGTGTTCCTGATTCGATAGGAGACTACATGCCCAAAGCACTCGACCCCAAAGACACCTGTGTCCTCGTTACCGGTGGCGCCGGCTTTATCGGCTCGCACACCGTCGTTCAGCTGCTCGAGGGTGGTTACCAGGTCGTCATCGTCGATGATCTCTCCAACTCCAGCGCCGTCGCCGTCGACCGCGTCAAGACCATCGTGGGCGACGAGGCCGCCAAGAACCTCACCTTCTACGAGGCCAACGTGCTCGACCGCGATGCGATGAACAAGATCTTCGATACCCATCAGATCGACCGCGTCATCCACTTTGCCGGCTTTAAGGCCGTCGGCGAGTCGGTGAGCAAGCCCGTCGAGTACTACCACAACAACATCGAGAACACCCTGGTGCTCATCGACGTCATGCGCAACCATGGCTGCAAGTCCATCATCTTCTCGAGCTCCTCGACCGTCTACGGCGACCCGGACAACCCGCCCGTCACCGAGGAGGATCCTAAGAAGCCCGCGACCAACCCCTATGGTTGGACCAAGTGGATGATCGAGCAGATCCTTATGGACGTCCACACCGCCGACCCCGAGTGGGACGTCGTGCTGCTCCGTTACTTCAACCCCATTGGCGCTCATCCGTCGGGCCTGATCGGCGAGGACCCCAAGGGCATCCCCAACAACCTGGTGCCCTATGTCGCCCAGGTTGCCGTGGGCAAGCTCGAGGCCGTTCAGGTCTTTGGCAACGACTACCCCACCCCCGACGGCACCGGCGTGCGCGACTACATCCACGTGTGCGATCTGGCCTCTGGTCACGTTGCCGCCCTTAATTGGATGAACGGCAAGACCGGCGTCGAGATCTTTAACCTGGGCACCGGCACCGGCACCTCGGTACTCGAGGTCGTCGCCGCCTTCTCCAAGGCTTGTGGCAAGGAGCTGCCCTACGTGATCCGCGAGCGCCGCGCCGGCGACATCGCTGCCAACTGGTGCGATGCCTCCAAGGCCGAGCGCATGATGGGCTGGAAGGCCCAGTACGACATCGCGGACATGTGCCGCGATAGCTGGAACTGGCAGAGCCACAACCCCAACGGCTTCGCCGACGCCGAGTAGCAAAAACCTACATACCGCTCTTGCCCCGATCTCACGTTGTGAGGTCGGGGCTTTTTCATGGCATGTAACCATTCGCCGAAAATCGACCAACTTTTTTATCTTGCCTGTACATGTTTAAACAACATGTTTTACAATAGGCGTACCGAATCAGAACATCGGAGGCGGACTGCACACCCATCGGCAGGCCGACCCCACAACAAGAAGGTTGGTGAGCGCATTCATGGAGCGTGCAAGCGGCGTCCTCATGCCCGTCTCATCTCTGCCCGGACCATACGGAATCGGCGGCTTTGGCTGGAATGCCTACGACTTCGTCGATTTTCTCGCCTCGTGCAAACAACATTACTGGCAGATTCTGCCCCTTACGACGACCAGCTATGGCGATTCGCCCTATCAGTCGTTCTCGGCCCGCGCAGGCAACCCCAACTTTATCGACTTTGCCGAGCTTATCGAGGCAGGGTATCTGGAGCAGCGCGATATCGATGGCGTGTATCTGGGATCCGACCCCAGCAATGTCGACTACGGTGCTATCTTTGACGGCCGCCGTCAGATTCTCGACCGCGCCGCTGAGCGCTTTGCTGCCGACAAGCCGGCCGATTTCGATGACTTTATCCAGGCCAACGAGGACTGGCTCATCCCCTACTGTGAGTTCATGACCGTCAAAGAGGAGTGCGGTCTCAAGGCGTTTTGGGAGTGGCCCGCGGAGCTCCGCACCCGCGGCGAGGCTTCCGCCAAGGTCTGCGCCGACCATCCGGCGCATATGCTCTACCACCAGATGACGCAGTACTTTTTCGATCGCCAGTGGAGCCGCCTCAAGGCCTATGCCAACGAGCGCGACATTCTCATCATCGGCGACCTGCCCATCTATGTCTCGCGTGACTCCGTCGAGATGTGGGCGACACCTGAGCTCTTTAAGATCGACGCCGCCGGCAATCCGGTGAGCGTCGCCGGCACGCCGCCCGACCAGTTCTCGGCCACCGGCCAGTACTGGGGCAACCCCATCTACGACTGGGACGCCATGGAGTCCGACGGCTTCTCCTGGTGGGAGGGCCGCATTCGCGCCGCCCTCGACATGTACGACGTCATCCGCCTGGATCACTTCCGCGGCTTCGAGGCCTATTGGGAGGTGCCGTTCTCCTCACCCGATTCGTCCTACGGTTCGTGGACGCAGGGTCCCGGCCTCAAGTTCTTCAAGACGCTCGAGGAAAAGCTCGGCACGCTGCCCATCATCGCCGAGGACCTGGGCTTCCTCACCCCCGGCGTCATCGACATGCGCGACAACTCGGGCTTCCCCGGCATGAAGATCCTGCAGTTTGCCTTTGAGGGCACCAACTCGTACTACCTGCCGCATAACTACATCGCCAACACCGTCGCCTATGTGGGCACCCACGACAACGAGACGGCGCGCGGTTGGTTTGAGGGAACGGCCACCCCGCGTCAGCGTGAGCAGGCAGCCCTGTACACCCATCAGCAGGCCGGCGAACCCATGGCAGATGCACTCAATCGCACCATCGCCGCCAGCGTGAGCGACACGTGCATCTACACCATGCAGGATCTGCTCAACTTGGGCAACGAGGCGCGCATCAACACCCCTGCCACGCTGGGCGGCAACTGGACCTGGCGCATGCTCGACGGCGCCATCACCCGCGAGCTCGAGCACAAACTCACCGACTGGACCGAGACCTACTTCCGCATCCCGTCGGAAGCCGAAATCGAGCTTCCTCAATAGGAGCCACCGCGCCCGACCCCTCCCCACCGTGCGGACGCGCTTGCTTTTCCCGCGCGAGGCCACCCCAATCCCCTCGCGCGGGCTTCTTATGAATTGCAGACATGAAACAACCCATCACAGGAGAAAACATGCCCCGAATTAACCTCATGGAACTCGCCGAGCAGTCTTTTGGCACCTCGCTCGAGCAGCTCGACGACCGTCGCATTTACAAGCTGCTGGTCAAACTCGTGCAGGAGCGCTCCGCCGCCCGCCCGCTCAACAACGGCAAGAAAAAGCTCTATTACATTTCCGCCGAATTTTTGATCGGCAAGCTGCTCATCAACAATATGATCGACCTCGGCATCTACGACGAGGTTAAGGACCAGCTCACCGCCGCAGGCCACGACCTCAACAAGATCGAGGAGTTCGAGGTCGAGCCGTCACTCGGCAACGGCGGCCTGGGCCGCTTGGCCGCATGCTTCCTGGATTCCATCGCCACGCTGGGCTTGACCGGCGATGGCGTGGGCCTCAACTATCACTACGGTCTGTTCCGTCAGCGCTTTGTCGACAACCAGCAGAAGGCCGTCCCCGACGAGTGGCTCGGTGAGCAGGACATCCTAGTCGACGATGACCGCTCCTACACCGTCGAGTTCGGCGATTTTGCCGTTACCTCCAAGCTCGTCAACATCGACGTGCCCGGTTACGGCCAGCCCACCAAGAACCGCCTGCGCCTGTTCGACCTGGCGAGCGTCGACGACGGCCTGGTCCCCGGCAGCTCCATCGACTTCGACAAGACCGAGATCGCCAAGAACCTCACCTTGTTCCTCTACCCCGACGATTCCGACGAGCAGGGCCGCCTACTTCGCATCTATCAGGAGTACTTCATGGTGAGCAACGCCGCCCAGCTCCTGATCGACGAGGCCGTCGAGCGCGGCAGCAACCTGCACGATCTGGCCGACTATGCCGTGGTCCAAATTAACGACACGCACCCCACCATGGTCATCCCCGAGCTCATTCGCTTGCTCACCACCGAGCATGGCGTCGAGTTTGACGAGGCCGTGACCATTGTACGCTCCATGGTCGCCTACACTAACCACACGATTCTTGCCGAGGCGCTCGAGAAGTGGCCGCTCGCCAGCCTGCAGAAGGTCTCCCCTGCCATCGCCGACATTATCGTCAAGCTCGATGAGATCGCGAAGGCCGAGCACGATGACCCGCGCGTCGCCATCATCGACGAGCACGACACCGTCCACATGGCCCACATGGACATCCACTTTGGCTTCTCCATCAACGGCGTAGCCGCCCTCCACACCAAGATCCTGGAGGACACCGAGCTTCATCCGTTCTACGAGATCTATCCCAAGAAGTTCTCCAACAAGACCAACGGCATCACCTTCCGCCGCTGGATCCATGGCGCTAACCCCGCGCTCGCCAGCCTGCTCGACGATGTGATCGGCACCGACTGGCGCAGCACCGGCGATCTGAGCAAACTCGCCAAGTTCGCCGACGACAAGGACGTTCTTGAGCGCCTGGCCGCCACCAAGGTCGAGGCCAAGGCCATCATGCGCCAGTTCATGGCGCTCGAGCAGGGCGTGACCATTCCCTCCAACGCCATCATCGACGTCCAGGTCAAGCGCATCCACGAGTACAAGCGTCAGCAGATGCTCGCGCTCTACATCATCTGGAAGTACCTCGATATCAAGAACGGCAACAGACCTAAGCACCCCGTCACCATCATCTTTGGCGGCAAGGCGGCGCCTGCCTACACTATCGCGCAGGACATCATCCATCTGATCTTGACGCTGTCGCAGTGGATTGCAAACGACCCCGACGTGGCTCCCTACCTGCAGGTCGTCATGATCGAGAACTACAACGTCACCGCCGCCGAGCGCGTGATCCCCGCCGCTGATATCTCCGAGCAGATCAGCCTGGCCTCCAAGGAGGCGAGCGGCACCTCCAACATGAAGTTCATGCTCAACGGCGCCCTAACCCTGTGCACGCTCGACGGCGCCAACGTGGAGATTGCCGAGCTCGTGGGCGACGAGAATATCTATACCTTTGGTGCCTCGTCCAAACAGGTCGAGCAGCTCTATGCCGACGGCACCTATGACGCCGGTGTGCTCTACCGCAAGCCCGGCATTAAACTGCTGGTGGACTTCATCACCAACCCGGCCTTTATGGCAACCGGCAACGCCGAGCGCCTGCAGCGCCTGCACGACGACATTAAGAGCAAGGACTGGTTTATGGCCCTGCTCGACATCGAGGAGTACATCCAGA
>CABUOF010000074.1 GCA_902493125.1 uncultured Collinsella sp.
TCAAGGACGGCGACTCCGTCGTCTGGTGCTACTCGAAGTACGGCGACCCCGCGCCTGTCGCTCAGGTCTCTGCCACGTGCTCCGTCGTCGGCACCGACGCCAAGGGCGCCCAGCAGACCTGGGCCGCCGCGCAGCGGATCACGCTGAAGGAGGGCTCGACCGCGGCCGACCTCTCCGAGCAGCTCTTCAAGCAGGCCGGCCTGACCACCGACTACGATCCCAACGGCACCTGGGGCTGGGCGCTCAACACGATCACGTCGCCCTTCGATAAGGACCGCAAGCTCGGCTACGACTCGGCGACCGGCGCGTACTGGCAGCTGTTCGTCAACGGCAGCGCCTCCGAGGTCGGCGCGGGCGGCTACACGCTCAAGGACGGCGACTCCGTCGTCTGGTGCTACTCGAAGTACGGCGACCCCGCGCCCGAGCAGGTTTCCGTCACGATGGAGATTATTGGCAAAAAGGCCGGGATGGCTCAGCGTTGGACGAGCCCGTCGACCCAGGTGTTTGTTAAGGGCACGTCGATCAAGGATGCCTCCGCTACCTATTTCGACGCCCTTGGCATCGAGTCCAAGATGTACGACCAATTCGGCTATTGGGGTGTCCATAGCCTCGTTTCTCCGCTTGATGGTACCGAGCTGTCCGGCGCTTGGTCGTTCTTTGTCAACGGCGTTCCTGGAACTCAACTCGATAACGACTACGTGCTTAAGTCGGGCGATAAGGTCGTTTGGGCTTACGCCCCTGGGGATACTTTGCCCGGTGTCGACAACGTTGTTCTTAATCCGAGCGCTGCACGCCCTAACTGGGATAGCGACTGGTCGGGCTTTACAAGTGCCGACAAGGTTACCGACGCACCTGTGCCCACTAAGGATGCAGATGAGAAATGGGTAAGCGAGCTTAAGACGCGTGCGGACGGCAATAAGGGTGTTTCCGATGCGTTGCTGATCGGTGACTATCTCTATGTGGCAGTTGGTTCTAAATTGCTCAAAAAGGATGTCGAGACGGGCAAGACCGTTCTAGAGTCACCTTTGGCTGCTGCAATTGATTCCACCTCACGCATGGTATATACCAATGGTGTTGTGCTTGTTCCGCTTTCAGGCGGTCGTCTTCAGGCCTTAACGGTTGATGTGCTTGCGACGGTTTGGGTTACCGATGGGTTGCCGGCCGGTCCCGATGGCGCGCAGCAGTCGCTTGCTTCTGTTTCGGTTCGCGATGGCTATGCCTATTTTGGTACCGCTTCGGCCGATTGGATTGACTCGAGTGACGGCTACCTGCTTTGTGTTCGTATTTCTGACGGTAAAGTCATGTGGCAGCACAAGAATGAAAACAGCACGGGCTATTACTGGGCTGGCATGGCGTTCTCGGGCGACTATGGCGTTATCGCGGATGATTCAGGCACTGTCAGCACGGTTGATCCTTCGACTGGAAAGACCGTAGCAAAGCTTAAGATCGCCGATCGCGTTCGCGCGAACGTGCTTGTTGATGGGGCTACTGCTTACGTTGTGAGTGCCGATGGCACGCTCCATAAAATTGCTATCGCTAATGATGGGGCCCTTTCAGAACTGGGTAAAGTTACGTTTGGCAGCAGCTCGACCTCTACACCCGTGTTTGTCAACGGTAAGATTGTAGTTGGCGGCACGTCGATTGAGTCCTTTATGGGCGGTCCCCAAAACAGTCTTACGAGCCACTATGGTCAGCTTGCAATTATCGACGCCGATACGCTTACGGTCGATTATTCAATTTATAAGGCAGACGGTAACTTCATCCGCGAGGATTCTTCTGCAAGTGGTTTTACGGGCAGCGGCGATGTTAAGTCACAGCCTGTGGTTTCCATTCAAGATGGTCATACCTATGTATACTTTACGTCCAACAATAATCCTGGCGGCATTTATCGCTATCGCATAGGTGACGAAGAGGCTGAGCTGCTCTATAGACCGTCGGCCGAGAACCAGCAGTACTGCATGTCGTCGATTTCGGTCGGTTCTGATGGTTCACTCTACTACGCTAACGATTCGGGCAAGTTGTTCGCGATTAAGGGAAATGGCCAGAAGGTCAATCGCTATACTGTCTCGTTTGACGCAAATGGTGCAGATTCTATTGTGCTCGATTCCCAACGTATTAAGGCTGGTAAAACTGCTACGGAGCCTGCTGTAAAACCGCGTCGCAAGGGCTATACCTTCGGCGGTTGGTATACCGATGAGGCGTGCACGCAAGCGTATGACTTCAGTACGCCGGTGACGGCCGATCTGACGCTGTATGCCAAGTGGACCAAGAATGCCACCAATTCTGGTGACAATGGCGGTTCTGGCTCCAGCGGCGGCAGCGGTTCTGGTACTGGTACCGGCACGGGCACTGGTACGGGTTCCGGCGCTGGTTCCGGCTCTAAGGGCCCGCAGGCCGGCGGCGCTATCGCCCCGGGTCAGAAGCCGGTGACCAAGACGACGGTGTCGACCAAGACCGAGACCAAGGAAAACAAGTCCGACAAGAAGGGCTCCGATAAGTCCGACAAGAAGGATGAGAAGAAGTCTGAGAAGAAGGACAGCAAGTCCGACAAGAAGTCCGATTCCAAGTCCGATACGGGCGCTGCTTCCACGACCACTGCTAAGAAGTCCTCTGGTGCTTCCGAGCAGGAGACGGGCACCAACCCGCTCGCCATCGTTGGCATCGCCGCCGGCGTGATTGGCCTTGCGCTCATCGCCGTCTTCGTGCTGACCAAGCGCGGCAAGGGTGACGGTAATGCCCGATAAGCCCAAGGAGACCAACGGGCAACAGCCCGACTCCTCGTTTATCCAGCTCGATGATCCAAAGCAAAAGGGCGCCGCTTCGGCGGCGTCCGCTCCTCGACGGAAGGCGCTCCTTGGCGTTCTGACTGCCGCATGCGTCGTTCTGATCGTGGTCTCTCTGGGCTTTGTTCATCCCTCCGAGAGCGGTGCTTGGTCCATTGATTGGATCGTCCAGACCGTGGCGGGGGAGAGCATCGTCGCCAAGGATGGCAATGGGTCCGGCTCGACTGTCGCTTCGGGCAAGGCCGGGTCCAAGGATTCCAAATCTTCTGATGATACGAATGACGGGTCTAGGGGTTCTGACAAATCTGACTCCAAGAAAGATTCCGAGTCTTCGGACAAGGAATCGGACAAGAACTCGGATAGCAAGAAGTCCGGCGAAAAAGGAGCAGGAAATAAAAAGACTGACAACAGTCAGTCGGCTTCTCAGAATTCGGCAACGTCCGGTGGGCCTTCTGCCGTTCCTGATAACAGTAATGCCCCCTCGGGCAACCAGAGCGTCTCTCAGGAGTCTAGCTACGTTACCGTGACTGTCTCGGTTACTTCGAGCGCTGTGGGCAATCCTGTGTCCGCTGGTGGTACCTACACCTTTAATGAGGGAGCAACTGCCTACGACGCTCTCTGCGCGCTGGGTATTTCTATAAATGCGCGTGGCTCGTCGTTTGGCACTTATGTTGCCGCCATCGGTGGCCTGGCCGAGAAGGATGAAAACTATGGAAGCGGTAGCGGCTGGTGTTATTCCGTCAACGGCACAACGCCCATGACAGCCTGCAGCAACTACGTTCTCTCAAACGGCGACAACGTGGTCTGGTATTACGTGACAGGCTAGGGGCCTCGACATATCGCATCAAACGGGCGGTTCGGACAAACATCCGAGACGCCCGTTTTTATACGAATGGGACGTCATTTCCCAATCGAGGCTCAACCGGAAATTGCATCCCGCCCTGTAGGCGAATTCCGGGACGCAGCTTCCCGTTGGGGCGGGTTTCGGAAAGCGTGTTCCGCTCTGAGGGCTCATTCCGGGATAGACTTTCCGAAGCAGCGCCCATTGGGAAGCTGCGGACCGTATTGGGCATCGATTTTGGGATGCGCTTTCCGCTAGAGCCACGTTGCGGAAGCTGTGTCCCGTTCTGAGGCTGCAATCTGGGACGCGCTTTCCGCGGGGCGACCATGGGGAAACTACTACCCATTCCGACGCTGCGGCCCGCCTTGTGCGCTTTCCTCGGCAGGCTCTGCAAACAAAAAACCGGTTGGAATGGGAATTCCAACCGGTTATACATTCAAGCAAATAGTGAATCGACTATGACCGTGCGCCCTCGAGGAAGAAGCGGCGGCTGAAGTAGTTGTACCAGGTGACGAGGAACGTGGCGATGGCCTTCATGGCCTGGTAGCCGATGCTCAAAAACGTGACGCCCACAAACATGTACAGGTCGTTGAGGCCCAGGCCGATCACCGACAGGATGGTGAAGATCGTGAACTCGCGCTTGCGGCTCATGCCTTCGCGGTGGTCGAACACGTACTTCATGCTGAGCCAGTAGTTGACCACGACGGACGTGATAAACGAAACCGTGGTGCTCATCAAAAAGTCAAGGTGGAACAGCTCGACGAGCGCAATGAGCATGCCCCAGTCGATGCCAAAGGAGATAAGACCCACGACAGCAAACTTGAGGAACTGCTTGGTATGAGGTTGTGCCAGCGCCTTGCGCACGTAATCACATCCAATGCGTTGATGAATCGAGCAGAGGATACTTTAGAGCTTTTACAAGGGAAACGTAAGGTCTTTGCCAAGAACTATATGAACTCGCCAAATTTTCAAGAGCTAATCCGCAAACGTTGAAAATTTGCCCGTAAACGAGCGACACCCACGGACGATACTGCGCTGAGTGCGCGTCGTCCGTGGGCGCCGTAATGCTGCAGGGGTTTCGAGCTATTTTGTCTCGTCGCCCTCCAGGAAGATTTTTCGGGTCACAAAGTTGTAGACCATGACAAGCGCGGTGGCACAGATCTTGGCGATATTGGCCTCGAGTCCCAGGCCGGCGTTGAGCGCCAGCACGATGCCATCGTTGAGCACCAAACCGATCACGGACAGCACGACAAAGATGATGAACTCGCGGCGGCGGCTCATGCCTTCCTTGTGCGCAAACACGTATTTCATGCTTGCGAGGTAGTTAAAGATGAGTGAGATGATAAAGCCGCTGGTGTTGGCGATTAGGATGTTGAGGCCCAGACCGTAGTGGAGCAGATTCATAATGCCAAAGTCGATAACCGTGGCAATGACACCGACGACGCCAAATTTCATGATCTGCGCAAGGAGCTTTTGCATGGTACCTGCCTTAAGCCGGCGCCGGAGCGCCGCGGGGATGACGAACTCAGCAAGTTTAGCCAATCCCCGCAGGCGGGGCTAGGCGCGCTCCTCGATAGCACCGTTTCTATATGCATCGAGCAGTTGGCGTAGGTCCTGGATCTGGCTGCGGATCTTGGCACCGGTATCGGTGTCGCTTACCATGCGGCGGCGGTCGGCCTCGTCAAAGCGGTTGGTCTCGCTCTCGATGTCTACATTGCGGGTAAGTGCCTCGGCAACCGTGGTAAAAGCTTGGTGCGACTTTAGGCGACATCCGCGCGAGCTGGAGATAAGCGTGTAGCCGGCGATGCCCGTCTTGGGGTGGTAGGCGCGGCAGAAGCCGCCATCGATGACCAGCAGCTTGCCCTCGGCGCGGATGGGCTGCTCGCCCTTGGTGGTTTTAACGGGTGTGTGGCCGTTGATGATGTGGCCAGTCGGCGAACATGCCATGGGGGCAACGCCGAACTCGCGCATGATGTCGTCGCAGACCGAGGGCGACTTGGTAAGCGTAAAGTACGGGTCCATCGGCTCGACCCAGGTGCTCTTATCGGCGATATAGGCGCGCTCAAAGGTACGCACCAGGCGTCCGCTGGCGGGTGAATTGAAGCCAATCCACAGGTACCACATCCAGTCGAGGGCGTCGCGGTCGCCCACGCGCCAGGCGCGGCGGGCGATGCGGTCGCAAAAATCGAGATAATCACGGCCGGCGTGCCAGGTGCCCAGGCAGTTCATGCTGCTAAAGGTGCCGTCTTCGTTGAGCGGCGCGCAGCCATGGAACAGCAGGTTGCCGTTGGTGACCTTGTACATCGAGCCGTGGCTATAGAGGAAATCGATATGGCGATGCAGGTGATCGGCGGTGACAAACTCGGACACGAGCTTGTCCATGATGTGCTGTTCCTGGGGCGTGAGCATGTAGGGGTCCGCCGGATCGACGGTGGGGAAATCGTTGGTCGTGAGCGGCCACACACTGCCGTCGGCAAGCGTGACCGTGCCGGTGTCGTGGTCGATCTTGTCGAGCAGCAGGCGGTCGGTCATGTCGAACTCGGGGTGGCGCTGGATAATCTGGCCCTCGAGCTTAAAGAGCAGGACGTTAATGGCCTTGATCAGCGGGGTGATGGACTCACCGGCGGTGTAGGTGGCATCGGCAAAGGCGACGAGCTCGCGCAGCGAGATGCCGTAGTCGTTCTCGAGGATCTCGTAATTGTCGTAGCGCAGGTTGTTGCGCAGCACCGTGGCGATGCAGGCGGGCTCACCGGCCGCAGCACCCATCCACAGCAGGTCGTGGTTGCCCCACTGGATGTCGAGCGAATGGTAGGTGAGCAGGCGGTCCATAATCTTGGCAGCGCCGCCGCCACGGTCGAAGATATCGCCCACCAGGTGCAGGTGGTCGACGGCCAGGCGCTTGATGAGCGAGGCGAGCGACTCGATAAAGTCGTCGGCGCTTGCGGTCTCTAGGATGGACTCAACGATGCGCTCGTGATAGCGCACACGATAGTTGTTCTCGTCCGGATGCGTGTGCAGCAGCTCGTCGATGATGTAGGCGTAATCGCGCGGGATAGCCTTACGCACCTTGGAGCGCGTATAGCGGCTCGAAAGCGAGCGGGCAACCATGATGAGCTGGTCGAGCATTGTCTTGTACCAGGTGGGGGAGTCCTCGCGCCGGCTGCGGACCAGCTCGATCTTCTCGCGCGGGTAGTAGATGAGCGTACACAGCTCGCCCTTTTCGTCAAAGGAGAGCGTGTCGCCAAAAATCTCGTCGACATGCTCGCGCACGACGCCCGAGCAGTTGTTGAGGATGTGCATAAAGGCTTCGTACTCACCATGCACGTCGCTCATAAAATGCTCGGTGCCCTTGGGTAGGTTGAGGATGGCCGAGAGATTGATGATCTCGGTAAATGCGGATTGTTCGGTGGGGAACTGTCTCGACAGCAGGCGCAGATACTTGAAGTCTTGCGGGTTGCGATCGAATGCGACCATGAAACACCTTCCGATGGGGCTGGTAAAACTGATATACAACGTCAAACGTTTATCAGTATGTGCCGCTTTTGTTTCGATTTTGCGCCAGCGGCTGAATTGTCGGCTGAACGGTTTGGTAAATCGATTTAGTGAAGGTAGATGTGTCGGTTGGGTGGAGACGACAGAGGGTGTTTTCTCAGATATGTATGCGTGGGGTCGGTGGAAACGATGGTGGTAAAGATGTTCGCTATTTTTGGTTCGATTTGGTAAATAGTGGACATATGTACCGTATGTAGGCTCACTGTGCGATAATTTGCGCAGCAATGAGTAAGGAGCCTCATATGAGTGATTTTGTCCTGACCTGTGAATCCGCCGCCGACCGAACCCGTGAGTTCTTTGCGTCGCGCAATATCCCTGTCGTGCGTTTTCATTACGAGATCGACGATGTTGTCTATACGGACGATCTGTATCAGTCGATTACACCGGACGAGTTTTTTGCCCAGATTGCCGCGGGTGCCATGCCCAAGACGTCTCAGGTGAGCGTGGGTGAGTACGAGGAGTTTTGGGAGCCATTTGTTGCCGAGGGTAAAGACGTGCTGCACCTGGCGTTGTCGTCGGGTATTTCGGGCACGTATGGATCGGCCTGCGTTGCGGCGCAGATGCTTGCGGATCGCTATCCCCAGGGCGGCAAGGTACGCGTCATCGACTCGCTGGCGGCGTCTTCGGGCTTTGGCCTGCTGGCGGAATGTGCCGCCGACGTTCGCGATAGCGGCGCTTCGCTCGACGAGACGGCCGCTTGGATTGAGGAGCATAAACTCAACCTGCACCACTGGTTCTTCTCGACCGATCTGTCGAGCTACCTGCGCGGCGGTCGCATTTCGGCCGCGAGCGCGATCATCGGCGCGGCGCTCAAGATTTGCCCGCTCATGACGGTCGATTGCGAAGGTGAGCTGGCGCCGCGTGAGAAGATTCGCACCAAGAAGCGCGCGATCTCCGAGATGGCCAAGACCGTGATGGCGCATGTGCAGGACGGCGCGAACTATTCGGGCAAGTGCATCATGTCGCACTCGGCGTGCCGTGAGGACGCCGAGGCCGTTGCGGCACTGATAGAGGAACAGGTTCCGCAGCTCAAAGGCAAGATTGAGATCAATAGCATCGGTGCTCTGATTGGCTCGCATACCGGCCCCGGCACGGTGGCCGTCTTCTTTATGGGCGACAAGCGCGTGGACTAACGTTTGTGGGCTGGCTGACGGTTTTAACGGCTACGCCTGTTCTCCGGACATTCGATAACAGAAAAAGGCCCGTCCCATTGTTTGCGGGGCGGGCCTTGCTGTTGCGGTTAGCGTTTCTTTCCGCGGAAGAAGAAGCCGTGCAGCGAGGGCTTGAGTCCGCGGTTGGCGCGACGTTCCTCGATATGATCGTGGATCGAAGCGACGCGTTCGATGACTTCGTCGGGGATCGGCACATCGGGATTCATGTTCTCGACCTGGCTGACCTCGGCGGCGGCGACCTGGTCGATAATGGGCACATCGTCGCGCGAGATGACAGGTGTGGCGTCTTCCTTCATCTTGCGATAACGCTGCATCATGTCGGTCTGTAACTGCTGGGCCGAAGGCGGCGTCCAGATGATGGCGTTGG